>JAPKZO010000018.1:142292-147787 GCA_026393755.1 Acidobacteriota bacterium | reverse complement strand
GGCGAATTGGTGTACTGGGTTCAAGGACGGGTTAACTACCGCGACATCTTCGACAAGTCCCATTACACGAACTTCACCGCCAGACTGTGGCTTCCTGATGGAATCTTCTCGTTCGTGTTGGAAAAGGGTTACTCCGATGGAGACTAGCGCCAGCGCACACGCCAGCCCGACCGAGATGAATCCATGGTTGCGGGCGCCATGGCTGAGCGGGTAAGGCTTCACCCCCGGCACACTCCGCGCCAAGGCAGGGGAACCGGCGCGGCGAACTAGACCACTACCCGGCTCGGATACAATAGGCGCCCGACGCCAATCGGCGGGGCAATCCGTGGCAAGTCAGGAGTGCTGATGATTCCAGAAAGCCGCTTCGTCCACGTGGCGCCGACCGGCGCCATCACGCCGCTCGCGAGCCTCGCCGACGCCCTGGCCGCCCATGCCGGTGGCGGCGGCTACATCTGGCTCGACTACATCAATCCGTCGCGCGAGGACCTTCTGGCGCTGGTCGATCCGCTGGGCCTGCACCCGCTCGCCATCGAAGACTGCCTCGACGAAGACCAGGTCCCCAAGATGGAGGAGTATCCGGGCCATACGTTTCTCCTCTTCAATCACTTCGAGATGGAGGGAGAGGCCCTGAGGATAGAGGAAGTGGACTACTTCGTCGGCCCCTCGTTCTTGATCTCCGTCGCGGCGCATGCCCGGACGCCGATCCGGCGCGACCGGCTTGAGAAGCGGCTCGCCGTCGAGCGGGCCGCCCTGGGGCGCGGTCCCGACTCTCTCCTCCACCTGTGTCTCGACGTCATCGTTGACGGCACACTGCCCGCCATCGAGAACCTGCAGGACGACCTCGACCGGACCGAGGAACAGACGCTGACGCGGGAGCGCGATGCCGTCGATCCGAGCGATCTGGTGGACCTGCGGCGCAATCTGCTGCTGGTGCGCAAGAGCCTCTTTCATGAGCGCGAGGTGCTCATGAAGATCTGTCGGGGCGGCTCACCCAACGTCAGCGACGCGAGCACGTATCACTTCCGCGACGTCTACGATCATGTCGTGAAGTTCGTGGAGGAGATCGAAGAGTGCCGCGACATGATCGCCACGCTGCTGGAGGTGCAACTCGCCCTGGCGAACAACCGGCTCGCGCTGGTCGGCAACCGCACCAATCACGCGGTGCGGCGGCTCACGTTCATCACCACCGTCTTCATGCCGCTGTCGTTCCTGGCTGGCGTCGGCGGGATGTCCGAGTGGAGCATGATGACCGGCCCGCACAACTGGCGCATCGCGTACCCGCTGTTCCTTGCCGCGATGGCCTCAATCGGCGCGGTGAGCTACTGGATCCTGAAGTGGCTCGACCGTCGGGGCGAAGTCCGCGATGGTCGCTAGCGCCGGAACAGGTACGCGAGCTTCACGAAGAAGCCGTCGCTCGTCCGCGTCAGACGGGCGGTCGGGTCGAGCACGCGGTCGCGCGCCAGGCTGCTGCCGTAGCCGAAAAACGCCACCGTGCCCGGCGTCGGCTCAAACGACACGAGCCAGTCCATGCGCAGGCCGTCCACGCGTTCTGGGCCCGCGAGGCTCCCGTTCACCTGCAGCGGCATCCCCGTCGTCGGATCCTGAAGCCCGACGCGCCGCTCCACTCGATACTCCGTGATCAACCTGAAGAATAGCGCCCGGTTGGGTTGGTACTCGAGTTTGATCCGGGGGATCGTCGTCCGCGCGAACTCAACTCGATCTCGATCGCGCTCGATGCGCGACGACACGAGGCTGACATCGATGCGGGCCGACGAGGTGGGCCGCAACCCAACCGTCGTGGTCACCCGTGTCTCACTCCCGTTCGACGCTTCCGCAAAGATCGCCGTGCCCGCGCGCTTCACCTCGACCTTCGCATTGATCTTCTGAAACACGGGCGTGGTCACGCTGTACGTACCGCTCCAGTTGGTCACGCCGCCTGGCGGCGCAAAGGCCGAAGTCGCGCCATCGGGTTGTCGCACGGCGTACGCCTGGTACATGGCCGGCTCGAACTGCACGAAGTCGCGGCTGACTTGGGCGCCCAACTGCCACCCGCCGCGCAACTGGGCCGTCATGTGAGACTGCTCGCCACCTTCGATCGTGCCAGTGTGCCCGAACGACGCGTACCGCCACACCCGCTGCGGTCCGAAGAACACCGACAGATTCTCAAGCCAGGCGCCGCGTTGCCCGTAGTAGGTGAACCGGTTGGACGCGTGGAATTCGACGATGTCACTGCGTGGCACGTAGCCGGACTGCGTCTCGAACGCCTCGCCGAAGCCTACCAGCTTGTAGTTGAAGCCCCACCGGCGCGCCGTGCGATCGAACTCGGCCTGCCACATCGGCGAGCTGCTGACCGCACCGTCGCGCTCGGTCCACGATCCGCCGATCTGGCCGAGCACATAGTAGAGGCGCCCGAACACATAGCGCGCGTCGGCGGCCACGACCCGGTTGAAGGCGCCGTTCGATTCGCGATCGGTAAACGTGAGGCCCGCGAGCGAATCTGAGCCGAAATCCTGGCGGAGGCGCGCGACGTTCACCCACGCGTGTCCGTCAGCCGTGCTGTCTGCCGCCGACAGCAGGGCGATGCCGGTCCTGCCGACCTTTCCTGTGAGTTTTCCGCCGGCGATCGGATCGACGATCTGGCGCGAGTAGACCAGCTGGTTCGGCGTCGCAAACAGCTCGATCCCTTCAAGGAAGAACGGCCGCTTCTCGGCGAAGAAGAGCGCGAAGCGCTCGTTGACCGTCACCTGGCTCGCGTCAGATTCGACCTGGCTGAAGTCGGGATTCACCGTGGCATCAACCGACAGGTTGGTGAATCCAAGCCTGAGGTTCGCCCCCGGACTGATGTCCGTCCTGTCCCGCACGAACTGACCCGCTCCGTTCAGCGCGGCATTCGACGACGCGGTGACGAACGGCTGGATCTCGGTCACGACCCCGCGCTGCAGATCGTGCAACCCCTCCATCGTCCCCGCCTGGGCCAGAAAGCTGGCCACGCGCTTGGCATCGGTCCACGTGTCCTCGCGTCCGGTTCGCTGCGTCTTTCGGGAGAGGTTGATGCCCCACCGCTGCGGCGCGCCGCCCGGATAGCGCAGGCTCTTGAAGGGAATGCGCACTTCGACGACGTAGCCGTCGGGAGTGAGCCGGCCCTTCGAATCGAACTGGTAGTCGGGATTCAGATCGATGGTGCCGCCGAACATGCTGCCGGCATTGAAGCCGCCTTCCGTCTGGACGCCGTCTTCCTGCGAACCGAGAGGATTGACGCCAAAGACGAACGCCCGGCGGCGATCACTAAATGTGTCGAGGAAGATGCGGACCCAGTCGTCCTGACTGATGTTGTCGCGATCGGCGACCGTGGCGCGAATCGATCCGGGCACCGAGTCGTGCGCGATGATGCCGATGTACAGCGCGCTCGGCGAATAGAACAGGAGCGCCTCGGTCTGTTCGCTCGCCGGCTGGCTGTCGACCGGGCGATACTCCGAAAAGCCGACCAGGCGCGTTGCCTGCGACCACGCGGGCTCGTCGAGCTGGCCGTCAACGGCGATCGGTGCGTCGATTCGGGGGATCGAGAACGTCGGAGATCCGCGGCCCTCTACGACGACGGTCGACGGGGCTTGAGGCGGCACGGCAGGGGGAGGCGGCGCGGCACTGGAAGCCTGAATGAGTCCGAGACACAAGAGAAGTACGGTCATATTTCAATCAGTTCGATTGGCGCGAAGATGTGCACCGCGTGGGGACGGTCTACAGTAGTTTACCCTTCGACGGTTGTTGAGTGGCGCACAAAGAGGGCATTTCTGAAGCCGTCAAACCAGCTGCGGGTCTTCCGTTGCCGTCCGCCAGAAGGGCGAGCTCAGGGTGAACGCCGCCGGTCACGCCCGATCAGCCAGGCCGCCAGGTTCTGAACTCAGTTCCTTTTCGTCACCCCGGCGAAGGCCGGGGGCCAGCCAGCGAAGAACTCTCTGTAGCGTTGCGACCATCCACGCTGGCATAATCGCCCGTCATGGGCCTCTCCACGATCGACTATCTCGTCCTGGCAGCGTATCTGGTTGGCACCGTTCTGTTCGGCGCGTGGTTCTCGCGAAGCCAGCGCAACGTCAAGGACTACTTCGTCGGCGGCCGCACGGTGCCATGGTGGGCCATCACGGGATCGATCGTGGCAACCGAAACCAGCACGGTCACCTTCATCAGCGTGCCCGGCTTAGCCTACGCGGGCAACTGGACGTTTCTCCAGCTGGTGATGGGCTACATGATCGGACGAATCGCCGTCAGCATCATCTTCGTTCCGGCGTACTTTCGCGGCGAACTGCTGACCGTCTACCAGTTGCTCGGACAGAGATTTGGCGGCAGCGTCAAACGGTTTGCCGCGGGCCTGTTTCTGATTACGCGGAGTCTGGCGGATGGCGTGCGGCTGTTCGCCACGGGGCTCGTACTTGCCGCGCTCTTGCTGTCGACGCCCGGCATCGAAGACGCGGCGCGCGCGTGGGCGCCTGGATGGAACCCGACGTTCACCATCCTGGTGGCGTCTGTCCTGGTCATGGGCGCCCTGACAATTTTGTATACCTACCTCGGCGGGATGTCCGCGGTCATTTGGACCGACGTTATTCAACTCGTCATCTATCTGGTGGGAGCCGGCGTGGCGTTGGTCATCCTGCTGATGCGAATTCCAGGTGGATGGACCGAGGCGGTTCGCGTGGCGGCAGAGACCGACAAGTTCCGGGTCTTCGACTTTACGTGGGACGTGGCGCGCAGCTACACGTTCTGGTCGGGCGTCGTCGGCGGGGCGTTCCTGACGACCGCCACGCACGGCACCGACCAGTTGATGGTGCAGCGGTACCTGTGCAGCCGTTCGCCCCGCGAGGCGCGTGTCGCGCTGCTGGCCAGCGGCGTGCTGGTCTTCGCTCAGTTCGTCCTGTTCCTGCTGATCGGCACGCTGTTGTACGTGTTCTACACGGGGGCCGGAAGCGCCGAGGTCACCGCGTTCACGCTGAACGGAAGACTGCAGACGGATCGGATCTTCCCCCACTTCATCGTCACCCACCTGCCTCCGGGATTGATCGGGCTCGTGGTCGCGGCGATCTTTGCCGCCGCCATGTCGACCCTGTCATCGTCTCTCAATTCATCGTCTGCGACTGCGATGGCCGATTTCTACATGCCGGCGTTCGCTCGCAGCGACGGGCATTACCTCCGCGTGTCGCGGTGGCTGACCGCCGGGTGGGGTCTCATCCAGATCGCGGTCGCGATCGCGGCCATCCAGTTCTCGAACCGGGCGGTCGACGAGGTCCTCGGCATCGCCTCGTTCACCAACGGCATCATTCTGGGCGTGTTCCTGCTGGGCACGTTTGCCCCGCGCGTGCGGCAGCGCGCGGCCTTTGTCGGCATCGCGGCCGGGACGGCTGTCATGCTCACCGTCAAGCTGATGCAGCTCACCTCGTGGCAGTGGTACGTGCTGATCGGGTCGGTCGTTACATTCGTCGTCGGTTTGCTGGCAAGCCTCGCGAGCG
>JAPKZO010000018.1:0-142278 GCA_026393755.1 Acidobacteriota bacterium | reverse complement strand
CGGGGACGAAGCTCGGGGGGAAGGGATTGGGGGTCAGGGGTCAGGGGGTAGGGCTTAGGGATTCGGTGGGCCCCCTACAGTCCGCGCTCCTCCACGAACTGGTCCGGCGTGAGGACGCGAATGCCATGTTGCGTCAGGCTGTTGAAATGGCGCCGATTACCCGTGACGACCGTTCGCGCGCCAGCTGTTCTCGCGACTTCCGCGATGTGCGCGTCGTAGACCCGCCCGCCAGAGACATGCTCGCCGACGAGGGTCGAGAAGAACGTCGCCCGAGCGCTGGGGGGAAGGTCGGAGACGGCCATCCTTTCGATGATGTTCTCGGTGACCATCCGGTGTGCCAGATCCGGTGATACTCGAAGTCCCGCGGGGAGCCGAGTGGCGACCGAGTAGAACTCCAGACAGCAGTGCCACGCGGTTTGCACGCCGGTCAGTCGCTTCGTCGCGATCGCTTCGAGGAGAGTCCGACTGGCCGTTGAGGTCTCGCCCAACTCGATCAAGCCGGCCACGAAGACCGACGTGTCCACGAACAGCGTGGCTAGTACGGCCATCGGTCGCGTTCCTCGTCGATCAGCGCCGCCACGTCAATTTTCGGCAACTCGTGCGCGGGCATCGTCGGACGGGCCACGAGCAGGCCGCTCTTTCGCCGGACCAGCTTCGGGAGACTCACGACAGGCTCCAGGCGGATCGACACGTTGTCTGAGGAGATTTCCAACGGCGTCCCGGCGCGCAAGCCGAGCCGCTGCCTCACGGCGGCTGGAATGACCACGCGACCTGCCTTATCAATGGTTATCGTCATGCCATTAGGCTACCATTTTGATGGCATCCTGTCGACAACCCACGGCCGGTCTGGCTATCCGAGCCAAGGCGCCCGGGGCCGGGCACGGCAGCCCGCGTGTTGTGCCTGTGTCATAATCGCCGCGGAGCATATTGATGACCGACGCCGAATCAGATCGCGACGACGCTCCGCTTCCTGACCGCATCGCCTCGCTCCTGCGGGAAGCCGAGGACATCTGCAGAGCCGAACCCGCGGCCTCATTCGAGAATGTGTGGCACACGCTTCTTCTTCTCGAGATGGAGCCCGTCGAGCGGCTCAACGTCTCATTGATGCGGGGTCGCTCGGCTTCCGTCAGGCCCTAGCGAGGTTCTCCGCTCGCTACTACTGCTTTTGATCGAATCATCGGCAGCAAGAGGGCCACAGGCCGACCCAAGGATCTCGCGATTCTCCCTGCGCTGGAGGATGCTCTTCGAGTTCAGCGACGTCGAATGGCTAACGAGTAGGTCCTCAACCTCACACAGCGGATCCGTTCCCTACCAACGGCCCTACCACGAATTCAACGCTTCACTAGCGCACGCAGTTCGACCAGAAACGAGTGCACTGTCTTCCCGGCGTCACTGCCCTTCCACGCGATCATGCCGTCCTTCAAGGGAACCATCACTCCGCCTTCTGGCAGGTCCAGTTCGAGACGGCCGAACGATGGAAGCCACCTCAGAAACGCGACGAATTCATCGCCCACGTGGTACATCGCGGGGCTGTCGGGCGACCCGGACCACGTTCTGTTCCAGAAGACCCGCAGCGGCCCAGGCGCGAGATCCGTGGAGGTTGCTCCTTTGACGATCGACAGTCCGCTCACGCGATACTCGGTGAGTATGGGGCTTCCGCATCCCGTCGATGGCCACGCCTTGGTGTCGAGAACCTCCTCGATTCGCAGGTGAACGACCGCATCGGTACGGCCCATGAGTTCGCCCCAGCCCTTCCACGTGTATCCGATTACGTCGCTGATGGGACCGAGACGAAGAGTAAAGTTCGCGACCGCGAGTTCACCAGACACCACAGTCAGATCATCAACGACGCCATCACAAAAGGCAGGAACCGCAACCCTGACGGTATAGCGGCCAGGGGGAACCTCAATGAAGCTGAAACAGCCATTGCTGTCTGCCGTGGCGCGCCGGTCGATGGTCGAATTGGTGACTGATATCCATGCGGGCCCGAGTGGCTTGTGAAACACAAAGTCGACCACGCAGCCCGACACGGCCCCGTTTCTGACAGCAGCGGTGACTGGACAGATCTCGGCAAGCGGACCAATGGCGAGGGCGAAATCCACGGGGCTCGAGTCGCGACCCGATTCGACGCGCACGGACTCGCGCTTTCCTGGCACGAAACCATTCAGCGTCGCTGTGACCGTGTAGATTCCGACCCGAAGGGTCTTGATCTCATAACAGCCTATGGCGTCGGCGTGGACGACCTCACGGATGTCACCACTGGCGGCGAGTACCTCGACGCCCGGAAGAGCGGCTCCCGCGGTGTCTTTGATGCACCCTTTGATGGTGCCCTGCGCGTTGGCAGCAATCGCAACGGCCAGGATGACAAGCACGAAGGACGCGGTCCTCGCCATGTGCGCCTCGAACCGGAGACTGAGTTAATAGCAGTCGAGTCCTGATTGCCAGCAATCGTTTGCGGCAGATTCTACACCCGTCGTCGAACGCCATTCCCGGCTCCCGTGATGCGGGTGGCGCGAACGGGTCGCCAGCTGGTCAGGAGCTACCCTAACCGCCGAAACTGAGGCTCGACCCCACGTTCACCGACACTTGACGGACGCCAGCTTCTCCATCAATGTGCTGGCCGCGATACCATCCTCCGAAAGCACTCCCTCCCTCGTCTGGGTCGGCCAGAATGAGTAGAACCGTTCGCCTCGTGCTTCGAGGACGTCATTGGACGCACCCTTCAAGTAGAACGCCTTGCTTCCAGCGTCATACGTCAGCGCGACGAAGTACCGCCGATTCTCGGCCAATTCCGGCCCATAGTGGTTCTTCGCGAACACTCTCTCGCCATCGACCATCATTGACCCACCCGACAACGACACCACAACGTGATCCCCGACCGCGAATGCTCCTGTCGTTGGCACCCGATAGGTTCGCTCAACTTCGATTTCGGAATCAGTGAAGAGCCAACACCCGTCGTCGGTCGGAAACGAAGTCGAACGGCTGGATGTGCCAATGAAGACCGCATCCGAACCGCATGCCATTGCCGCGATAATCTCCTCGGCGGGAGGATGCGGCTTGTCATCAAAGAACGGCTCAGAAAACACTTCCGTCGAAAGCTGTTCATCCAGAAGACGAACACGGCAGGAGCGTAGACCCTGCAGCTTCGCGTGTTTCCGCTGGTCGGACGTCATCAATCGCTGAATCGGGGTCGTTCGATCCGGGGACTTCGACGGGCTGGGCTTCTGCTCCTGCGTGTTCGGCGAGCGCCCAAGAATCCTCCCCGGGGCCGACCCAAGCGTCGCCGTCAGAACTACCAGCACGGCTCCCGTTCCGAAGCTCAACTCACGATGCATCTTCTTCGTCTCCAGTCCGGTACTCGCCTACGCGACGGATTCTACCCTACGCCACGCGAGCCACAATGGCGCGGATTTCGGCGTTACAAAGGTCATCATCTCCCGGTGGGGATCCAAACCCGGTCGGCCAATGACAGGGTCGCCGAACGCCAATCTCGGCTCCCGCGATGCGGGTGGCGTAGAATACGCAGGGCTCGATGGTGCGAACCGTTGTTCAAGAGAAGGGACCACCTATGAAACGAGTCGTGCTCGGGCGGTTACTGTTCGTGGCGCTGTCGTTCCTGCTGGTACCGCCTGTCGCGGGGGCACAGGCTCCGAAATCGGCACCGCAGTATCGTCCGCTCTCAAACGGCGAGATGGCTCAGCAGGGGCTTTGGGATGCGTGGATCACCGAGTTCAACGCCCTGACGGGCAAGCAGAAAGCCGAGGTCGTACGCCGTCACATCCAGATGTGCCTTGATTCGTTCGAGCTAACCAAGGAACAGCGTACGCTGGTCACGGAAATGACCGCGAAGTTCGTCACCGAAGCGGCCTATAGCGAGACCGACGCGGCGAAACGGGCCGCGATGCAACAGGTCATGCAGCCGTACCAGGAGAAGGCGTTGGCCCTGTTGGGGCACGAACTCACGGGGATTATCTTCTTCGCGAAGCCGCCCATCTCGGTCGTCATCGAGGTCAAGAATGATCCGAAGTTCAAGTAGATGATGGATCCGCGAGGCGCGTGGCGTAGCGCATACGTCGCCGCAGGCGGCAGGTTCTGTCAGCACAGGAGGCCATGATGAGACGAACCTGGTTGATTGTGATTTCTATTGACGTGCTCTTGATGGCAGTTGTTGGCGCATCCCGCGCCAGTCAGCCTCAGGTGTTCGGTCCGGGCCAGTTCACGATACTTGGGGAAGGGCACTCGACTTGCGAGACGTGGCGAGTTGGACGGAAGATGGCCGAGGGCACCCCCGAACATACGCGAACCGCCCAGATGAGGCACTGGATGCAGGGCTATGTTTCCGCGTCGGCCTGGGATCTTGCGAAAGGCCCGGAGGAGCAGAAGCTCAAACTGAAGAACATAGATGTCGAGGCGTTGGACGTGCGGATGGACGAGATCTGCGCGGCGAATCCGCGCATCACGTTCTGGCAGGCGTGCTCCACTCTCGTGGGGAAACTGACCTTGAAAGTGAAATAGGCCGAACGCGATAGCCACGCCGGGCAGGCACGAAGTTGAAGACCACGCAGCCGCAGCAATCACATACCGACGCGATTCGATGACGTGTGGAAGACGACTATCACGGCTTCCGTGACGCGCGGGGCCCGACATGCAGATGCTGCAGGTCACAGCGGTAGTCCTCGGAACCGCGCGGATGGGCGTTGACCTCGCACTCCATCAGACTGCCAGTGTTCCAGAGCGACCAGAGACGTTCCGGCTTGGGTCGGCCGCCGAAGGGCCAACCGGGTTCGACAGCCATCGTGCGGATTGTAGACCACAGGTGGGCTCGGGGACATTCATTCCTGTTGCGATTCGCGAACAGAGTGAGAATCGTCTCAGGGGTGCGACCCGTTTTACCTCGCGTGACGGCCGCGCCGGTCATTTCGCGCCGGTCATTTCGCCGATCATTTCGTGGATCCGACCGCCTGATCTCTGCTAGACTTCTCTCTCCATGGTGCGCATGTCTCGCTGTCATCTGCGAACGCACGGAGACGTCCTTGGACGCCAATCGTCCAGCTTGCGCGAAGCGTCCAATCAGCGTCCAACTAGCGTCCAACAAAACGACGTAAAGCACTCGCGTCCAACATCACTCTCGATAAATGCTTAATAAATAAGCATTTAGCCAGCCTAGCCGGCGTAGCTCAGTTGGTAGAGCAGCTGATTCGTAATCAGCAGGTCGTCAGTTCGAGTCTGACCGCCGGCTCCATAGAATCAAATGGTTAACAGGGCGGATGCGTGCTCGCGTACGCGGCGGCTGGCTGCCAAGACTCGGCGTATACTGAAGCGGAAGGGTGATTATGTTCGACGAGGAACTCCGGTTTTTCATCGCCAATCAGGACCGGCTCGTAACCGAACACCGCGGCCAGTTCCTGATTCTGCGCGGACCACAGGTTGTTGGGGCGTACCCGACGTTGCTGGACGCTTACGCCGATGCCCTCCGGCGGTTTGCCCCCGGTACTTTCATGCTGCAGCGGTGTGAGCCCGGACCGGAAGCCTACACGGTCACGATCAGCACGCGCGACCTGTTTCCCGCCGTCGCATCATGACACCGGCCGCGGTGCCGTCGTTCCACGCCTTCACGACGAAGGCAACCGGACGATCGAGGCGGATTGTCACACCCGCGTCGATCGGCGCCGCCTTCGACCCAAGAACCCCACCCGTTCCCCTCCCGCCTCAACTGGCGGTACAGGTGCTTTGGGACACGGGCGCGACGGGAAGTGTGATTACTGCGGCCACCGCCGCGGCACTCCACCTGGCACCAACCGGCGTGGTCACCGTCAATCACGCAGGCGGCAGCAGCTTGGTGAACACGTACGTCGTCAGCATCACGTTGCCCAACCAGGTCGGGGTAGCGGCGGTGCAGGTCAGCGAATGCCCGGACAGCGCCGGACAATTCAACGCCATCATCGGGATGGATGTCATCACCATGGGTGATCTGTCGATCTCGAATCTGAACGGCCAGACCTGGATGACGTTCCGCATCCCGTCCGTGGAAGCCGCCGACTTCGTGCGAGAGGCCGACCGCCTCACCTACGCGGGCGTACCACGCAACGCCCCGTGTCCTTGCGGGAAGACGCGTTCGGACGGGCAGCCCATCAAGTTCAAGCACTGCCACGGCGCTTGAACGCACAACCTCCATCCGCCGCTGCGCGCTCGGAGCACAGCCCGCAGCGCTTCTACAGCATGTCGGCGCAGATCCGCCACGAGCGGAACGACTACTCGAACGGCAGGCCTCGCGCAGGACCAAGGTCGAACGAGTGCAATCCTGGCTTGTTCGCCAACGCCTCGTCGAACGTGGCTACGTCTTCCTTGACCAAATAGAACGTGACATCTCGCTTAGCCGCCACAGCTCAGCCGAGCCCATTCTAAGCGACCAGGAAGCGGCGCGTGACAGGAAAGAGTCAAGGAGTCGCGACGCCGCTCCAAAGCTGGCCAAGAGACTCCCTGCCTCGATCTGACACTAGCCGACAGGTTCTTCCCGCGCCTTCGTCAGTCTGCGGTTGTCCGGGGCTCTTAACGCAACTAAGGGAACGCCTTCTCAACCAATCTCGGGGTCTGGTCTTATGAGAGCAGCGGGCGGTGCAGCACTTGGTCGATTCCCAGTTCGCGCTCGAACCGGTCCACACTGGCTCGGTCACACTTGCGTAGCAAATCGACCACGTCGTCGGCTGATCGGATGTTGTGGAACACCTTCCGAGGCGCAAGGTACACGACAACCCGTTTGGCCTGGCGGATCATGTTGATCACGTTATTCAACGTTCCTTTGCTCTCGCCGTCCCACAACATGAGCCCGTACTCGGCCGCGTCGACCATGGCCTGGTCTTTCATTGCATAGTAGCTGAAGCCGCGCGTTCCCTTGGGCGCCATGACCTCTCGCGTCGGCCAGCCCGCCACATTGTTGCGGCAGTTCTCGGCCATGCAGTGAACCAGGACATTGCGGTAGCCCTTTTCGGCAAGGTACCGCTGGACGGCCTTGTCTGCGCCATTTGCGTCGCCGACGAGGATCGTGAAGCCTTTCTCGATCATCGTGTCGATTCGACGCTTCACGTCGGCGTTGAGGCGCGACAGCTGTCGAGAACCGGCGATGAAGACTCTCGTCATGTTCGCGTCCGCGTCTTCGTCATAGCGAGCATATAGACTGCTGCGGCACCGCCCCCGACGAGATCCTGCGCCACGACCGTGGCGGTTGCTCCTGAACGATATAGATCATCGAGGAGCAGAATGCGTTTGTCGCCGACCGCGCCATGATTGACATGGAACGCGCCCTGAAGCAGCTTGAGGCGCTGCTGATAGTCGAACACGTCCTTGAGTTCCGGTGTGTCCTTGATCTTGTTCACGGCGGCCGTGCTGACCGGTTTCGAGAGCCGTTTACCAATGGCCATCGCGATCTCGACCACCGGCTGATACGCTGCGCGCTTCCGAGACGGAGGCATCGGAACAATCAGGTCAAACGTCGGATTCCAGCTCTCGATGAATCGTACCGCCGTTTCGGCGATCGAATCGAGTGTGTTCCTGTCGCTTCGGTTCTTCAGTCTGAACACGAGTTCGCCCAACTCGGCGCGCTTCGTGTCGAATTGCGGCTTCCCGAACGAATCGTGTCCCAAGAACTCGCTGCTCAAAGTGTGCTGCCGTTCGAGCACGTACCCGTCCGCCCATGGGCCCTGCAGCTTCATCGGATCGACCTTCACGGCTGACATGACACAGGGATTCTATCGCACCCTGATGGCGGCTGGGCCTGAATCCACGGACGCTTCGCGAGTGACTCGGTGGAGGGCTGTCGGGAGATTCTCGACGAGGCGACCTCGGAAGCTCCTCGCGTCGAGTGTCATTTCGAGTGTCATTGCTCTGGCAAAACCCGAAAACGAACCCACGAATGGGCGAAAACCGACGCAACAAGACGAAGACCGCAAATCGCTGGTCCTGTTCGGGTTGAGTGCGAAGAGCCCGTACTCACAAAGACTTCTTGAAACAAGCCGATAGACTCCCTGCCTCCCAGGCGACCAGCACGATGAAGACGCCCCCCTTGAAGATCTTGGCGGACAATTGGCGGACAATCGGTAGAGGCTCGCAGCAGTTTCAGGCCGCCCCCGGTTGCCTGGCGTTCAAGAACGGGCCTGTTCCTGCACCGTCAGGATGCCACGAGCGCCTCGAAGCCCTTCCTTCCATGCAGGGCTCATTGGAAAGCGGTGCCGCGCCACCAGCTGCGTGATCGCGATGTGCCGCGCCGCCGGCCTGAGGTCACCTGCCTGGCGGCGTGGGGACCGCTGATAGCTTTGCCTGCGTCTCCTATGCCCGCGCCCGCCAGCCTGGTGTTACCATCCGGCGCTATGCCGTCTTTCACCCTTACCCGCGAACAGCTGCACGAACGCGTCTGGTCTGAGCCAATCCATCGGCTTGCGCCTCAGTTCGGCCTCTCGGATGTCGGGCTTGCGAAACTGTGTCGGCGCCACCAAGTGCCGATCCCTGGTCGCGGCTACTGGCGGCGCAAGGAGACGGGCCACAAGGTGCGGCCGACTCCGCTCCCAAAAGACTCCGAATCGACGTCCCTCACGATTCGCATCGACCGGCCGAATCTGTCGGCTCCCCCACCCGCGACCGCTGACCTGCATCCCCTCGCAGCGTTCGAGCGCCAACCGGAGAATCGCATCATCGTCGACGAGGACGTCGAAGCGACCCACAAGATGTTTCGCGCGACGCGGCAGTACTGGTCGGCGCTTCGCAATCACGAACCGGACGCGGCGAAACTGCCTCACCTCGACATCCAAGTCTCGGCGGACGCACGCCCACGCGCGCTGCGAATCCTGCAGTCGCTCCTCGCCGCGTTCGATCATCGCGGGTTTGAACTGGAAACGGGCTCCGACGGCAACTGTATGGTGAAGGTGCTGCAACAAGCCGTCGGGTTCCGGATCGAAGAGAGCACCAAGGACGTGCTGCACCAAAGGACGGCGAAGGAGGAGGAAGCCGTCAAGCGAGGCGTGTCGACCCCTCGTTGGGACCATATGCCGAATGGACGCCTGACGCTGAAAATCGTGAGGCGATGGGGTGTCGGACGACGAGTCGCGGACACGGCCAGCCGCCGACTTGAAGAACGACTGAACGAGTTCATTGAACTGCTGGTCGAGCAGGCGCTGATCCAGCGCGCGGAACAGGCAGAGGCCGAGCGCAAGGAGCGTGAACGACTGGAGGCAGAGCGCCGACGCAAAGAGGCTGCTGAGAGGAGGCGGGAAGAGGAAGCCCGCATCGCTGGGTTCGAGCAGATCATGGCGGCCTGGAAGCGAACGAAAGCTCGACGCGCCTGCCTGGCCGAGGTTCGGGAAGCGGCCGGGCCACTCGAGACCGACGCTGAGTTGGCGCGCTGGCTGACCTGGGCGACGGGCTATGTCGACAAGAACGATCCTGTGCGACGAGTGCGAGAACGCGAGCAAACGATCACGCTCCACTTCGCCGCCAGCTACGGTAGCGAGCACGTCTTGTCAAAGGGGTTCGAGGAGCGTGAGTCGAGCCCGCGGTATGGCGAGAAGCCCATACCACCGGGAATCCTCCTGTCAGATTACGCGTGGATCGTTCAGTACGGCGGCAAGGACATCGCGTTCGACGTGCCCGAAGATGCGGTGATTCCCTTCGAGTGCAGTGAGGACGACGACTGGGCTCGCATGTTCCGAGTACCGGCGAGGGTGTTGAATCGAATCCGCAAGATCGGGCCAGCGCCGATCGAACCGTCGCCCGACGACGATGCAGATGACGTCGATGAGGACGTCGACGAGGACGACGTCGGCGACTAGGCGTCGCACCCCTGCGTGCTCATCGTCTGCCCACGTGTGGCTCAACGAGTCGCGATGTGCGGCAGTTGAGGCAATACTGGTGATTTCGCTACCGTACTCTGGTGTTGCTAAACCCAACGGCTTCGCTTATATTAGGTACATGATCAAGGTTCGGGACATGTTGAAGCGACTGGCCGAGGACGGGTGGGCCATCGTGCGACAGACCGGCAGCCATCGACAGTTGCGGCACCCCACGAAGGCCGACACGATCACCGTGGCCGGACACGCGTCCGACACGATCCCGGTTGGCACCTACAAAAGCATCCTACGCCGCGCAGGCTTGAAGGAGATCCGATGAACACCGATTCTAGGGACATTGCGCGCCTCAAGGCGCGAATCGAGAACCTCGAAGAGGTCTGCGCCGAGGCGCACCAGTTCGCAGGCGCGATGGGCGCACCCGAGCGATTGCTGGACCTCTTCCACCACGCCACGCAGGGCAAGACAGTGTCGCTCGACGGATTCATGCCGGTGACGGCCGACCAGTGCGACGAGATTATTCGCCTGCAGGCGCAGCTCGCCGCGGTGCGTCAGGCCGCGGGAGTGGGCCCGGCCGCGTCGGAATTCGGCCGCCTGGGCGGATCCGTGCGGTCTCGCGTCAAGACTCGGGCCGCCCGCGCCAACGGGCGAAGGGGCGGTCGACCCAGGAAGACGGCGGCGGCGTAAGGGCAGGTCGTCGGGCGAGTCGTGAGGACAGATAGCATCGCAGGGAACGCACGCCTCTTGGCGGACAATTGGCGGACAATCGGGCGCGGCTCCCGGCGGTTTCAAGCCGCCCCCGGTTGCCTGGCCTTCAAGAACAGGCCTGTTTCAGCAGCTTCAAGTAACCACGGGTGGCGCTAGGCCCTTCCTTCGTAATCAGCAGGTCGTCAGTTCGAGTCTGACCGCCGGCTCAATGAAATCAAGGCCTAGCGACTTGCCAAGGACCAGAAATCCCGGTCCTCGACCGTCGAGGACACACCGAAACGGATCCAGCGCCGACCAGTGGGACACCTGCTCGCAGCGGGTGGAGCTAGGCGGTTCGGTGCGGCTGCTTCTCCAGCTTCCTCTTATCCTCTTGCTTGTCCTTCGCAACGTGCTGTTTCTGACCCTTTTCTTTGTCCTTCTTGCCGCCCTTGTCTCCCATGAAGCACCTCCAGCGCCTATTGTCCCTCAACAATCGAGTCCGAGGCCACTTCGGCCGGTGTCGTCATGCGAGCGAACCCCCGTCCCACTGGTGCTCAGGGTCTGGGACGAAGACGAACAACGGAGCGTCACCGGAGGTAGTCCCGTACACGAGCCACCCACCGGGGATCTTGGCGCGTGACAGGGAGGACGGCGTGGGCGCATACGCCTGAGTTCTCGGATTCAGGAACGTGAAGACGAGGGGAAGCTGGTTCGTCATGGTGTGAGTCCTTGCTCGGCGGGTCTGCTTTTCGGGACTGCTGGCCCACATCGGGAAACCGTACGATGCCACTTCTACGCATCTCATACTACAGCGCACGTGACCTTGTCATGGGCATGCAGTGCCTACAGCAGATCCCTCTCAATCACCGCCGCCGACTCCGGGCCGCGCCCGTGCGCCGGGCGTCGTCTGCTGCCGGGCCGCACTCGACGGATTCGCCAGGGAGGGACGGCCACCGCGACAGACCCGGTGGGTCTTTCCGGACATGAAGACGGTCGCACGCCCTTACCCGAGTGGCGTGATGATTCTTGAAGCTGGAATCGACGAGAAGGGACACGTCGTCTCCGCCTGGGTACGGCGTGGCATCAGGAGCGACTTCGACAAGGCCGCGCTACTGCAGCACGAGCCGGCCGTTCTTCATCGCGATTGTCAGCGTCACCGACTGCGCCGGGCCGAGCTTCACCGACGAGGCGACCAGGTCCCTCGCACCAGCCTTGACGACGACCTTGTAGTCGCCCGAGGGCAACTGATCGGCGCCGCTCCCCGCGTCTGCCGTCAGGACCACCTTTCCAGCCGCGTCATACACGGTGTACGGGAACCGCTCCACGGCCGCGGACGCCATCGCGTCAGCCAGCGCCGTGCCGCTGTCGGCGGCGTAGAACGTGCCGCCGGTCGTTTCGGCGAACCCGGCGAGCTCGCGCTGCACCTTCGGGTCCTTCAGCGCGAAGCCGACGATATCGAGGCGGATGTCGAGGCCCGAGGCCTTCAGGTCCGCGGCGGCCTTCACGGGATCGCCCTTGCAGCTCTCCTCGCCATCGGTGATGAGGATGACGGTACCGCCGCCGACGGCTTTGAGGTCGGCCGGCGACTGCATCACGGAATAGACGAGCGGCGTCTCACCCTTTGGCTTGAAGAGGTTCGCCTTGGCGAGAAGCCCCTTCCGGTCGAGGGACTTGATCGGGACGACGAGTTCGCTGTCGGTACACGTCTTCGGCGACGTCGACAGTTCACGGTGGCCGTAGATCCGCAGCCCGACCTTGAAGTCGGCCGGAATCGACGTCAGGACCTTGTCGAGGGTCTCGAGCGCCACGGCCCACCGGCTCCTCGTGCCCGCGAGCGGCGTCTTCATCGAACCCGACGCGTCGAGGATGATCTCGAGGTTGCGGCGCGCCTTGGTCGGTGGCGGCAGCGCGCTCACCACCGTCAGGTCGCCGTTCTTCGTCGGGCCGAACTGCAGGCAGACGGCACTGCGCTTGCCGGCGGCATCAGCCCCCGCCACCTCGACGGCGAACGTGGGCGACGGCAGCGCGGATGGCAGCGTCAGCGCGAGCGTGGACTTCCCTTCGACGTTCACGGCCACGGTCGGCGGATCGAAGCGGGCCGCCACGCCCGGTGCGCCGGCGACGGGCGCGGCCGAGAGGTTCACCGTACCCGTGTATCCCATGTTCGCCAGAATGGTCAGCGGATACGTGTAGCTCCGCCCCGCGACGGCGCCGCGCTGCAGCAGGGCCGGCTCGGTGACGACGACGAAGTCCGCGAGCCGGGCCGTGCACGGCAGGCCGTCCGGATCGAAGCCCTGCGCGAGTTCCCGGACCGCAACTTCGTCGTAACCGCGTTCGAGGGTCTGGTCGTTGTCGAAGCCGTCGTAGATGATCAGGCCGCGGCCGTAGTGGGCGTACGCCAGCGCGAATCCGGTCACGTTGTTGATGTTGCGGACCGTGAGCTGGCCGCACCAGTTGGCGTCCCAGGCCACGAACGTGTTGGCGTCGCCGAGTTCGTTCCGGTAGTGGCGCTCGTTGTTCTCCCAGGCCTTCGCGTCGAGGAAGCCGGGCCTGTTGGCGCGCGGCTGCAGCATCGAGTTGCTCTCGACGAAACGCATGCCGAAGCCCATCGCACCCCGGGCGCCGGGCGTGTCGGTCTTGAACTTGTACGGAACGAAGCTGTAGTCCGGGCCGGGCACGCAGTCGTCCGAGTCCTGGATGACGAGTTTGTGGCCCGCAGCCACCCACGCCATCAACGCCTGCTTGAACGCGGGCGAAATCCCCTTCATCCGATCGGTGACGTTGCACATCTGGGCCATCACGACGGTGTCGAACCCCACCGCCGGCGCAAGCATCGCGGGACGGGCCTGGCGCGGCGAGACCAGGCGGAACCGCGCCCGCGTCAGGACACCCCGCTCGTCCTGCGGCACGTCGTCGTCGATCGCCGCCACGGTCTTCGGATCGAGGGAGAACTCCACGCGATGCCGCCCGCGGGCCTCCTCCCCTTTCGGATATCTCGTGTTCTCGAAGATTGCGCCCGCCATGTGCATCCCCTTCAACTGGCCGAGGAGCATGACGCGGCGGCTCTCGGCGTGCGCGGACGCGGCCGGCGGCGCGGGCGGGGCGCAGGGCGGCGTTGCCGCACCCGCTGCGGCAGCTGGCGCGACGGGCGGCGGCGCCGGGTTCGGGCCGCCGGGGAGCAGCAGTTCGGGGTGGCGCGTCGTCAGGGGCACGTAGCCGGGGCGCTTCGCCTCCATCACCTTCAGTTCGGACGCGAGGAAGTCCATCACGCCCTTCTGGTTGTTCAGCGCACGGAACTTGAGGAACCGGGCCTCGACTGGCGTGAACGGCACCGTGGCGCTTCCGCCCTTCGTCACCGGGGGCAGGCTGGCCGTGGCGACCTTCTGGAAGGGGCCGTCGGGCGAGTCGCCACTCGACACCCACACCTCGACGTCCTTGGGAAACGACGTGTAGTCGTCGGTCCCGACGCGGGGAGCGGCCAGGACCACGCGATCGATGAGCATCGGCTCGCGCGCGAAGAACGACAGCACGACCTCGCCCGGCTCCTTGAGGTATCGGCCGTTCTGGTACCAGTTCGTCTCGAGGCTCCCGTCGATGAACTCCTGGTGGTCGAGGCTCTCGTTCGTGTCGGTCGACCAGGTTTCGACCGTGCCGCCGAAGTCGATCGAGGCGACGTTTCCGTCGAAGACCGGCGTGACCGGCGCGGGTGTCGCGGCCGCGGCAGCGGCGGGCTTTGGCGCCGGCGGTTTCTGCGCGGGGACGCGCGGGGCCTGCGTGGCGACGGCGGCGGCAGACACCACGACCACGAGACCGACGATGGCGATAGCGTTCTTCATACGCACTCCCCCTACTTCATCCGCGCCAGTTCGGCTTCCGCGCCGATGAACCCGAATGGCATCCAGTTCGGCCCAGTGACGATCTTCTGGAAGAGCGCTTTCGCCTCATCCGACCGGCCAAGGCGCCGCAGCGTCATATACAGCCGACGATAGGAAGCACCAGAGACGCCTCCGCCCGCGTGCCACTGCGTGAGGTTAACATATCGCCATCGGACCGGGTGCAACTCCCGGACGGACTCCCGGACGGCGCTGACGTTCGAGAAGCTTATCTACAACCTCCCAATGAACGCGGACGACTTTACGGCGCAGGCGAGTCCGCGCCGTGCTCGCCGCGCACCCTCTACACAAACCAGATCGTCCACAGGTGGGTCAGTGTGCCGGCCGAAATCACCGCCGTGCTTCCCGAGACCGGGCTGTCGTGTTCTCCTCGGGCATGCATCAGACTGACCGACTTGCCGCTCGTCACCTTCGGGGCGTGCTCGTCCGAAAGCCAGGGCGACGAGCGCTCTCGCTGGACAGGACCGCGAATCGTGTCTCTGGTTTCCCGAAAGACGGACCAGCTCACGCAACGCATGCGGCTCCGGAATCCGTCGATTAGATCGACCGGTGTGAGCATCAGGGTTAACGGTAAACCCTGGCGAGAGGTGACCCTCACGAAGGAGTGGCAGACGATCACCATCCGCAAGCCGGCGCCAAGCAGCCTGTTCCGTACCCGGTCGTGGTCGGTCGAGGCGATCGTCGGCGATCCCTGGATACCGAACCAGGTCGAGGCTGGTTCGCAGGATCGGCGGTACCTGGGCATCCAGTTGGGCGCCACGGTGTGGGAAGAGGGGAAGAAGTAAGAAGCAGGAAGCAAGCCGGTAAACGGTAGCCAGTAGACGATAGAAAGCCGAGAGGTGGTACCACGATGGCCCGCTCCTTCCGTGCGGTCGGACTGACCTGCCCGGCGATTCTCGGACCAGCTGCCGGCCGCTTGCCTTGTCGCCGCAGATCCGGCTTCGCTGCGTAGAATAGCGGCCTTAATCTACGCATTGCATGCGTCTTTTGCCCTTGACTCTGCGTAGAATAGGCCCCATAATCTCCGCCTGTGACGCGTAGAATGACCCGCTACATCCATCAGCTGGCCGAGTGGCCCAAGTTCCGATGGGATCAAAGGGCGCTTGCCGGACCTCTGGCCGAGACCCGCCATCGGCAGGGCCGGCTGTTGGGCCGGATGGAGAGCCTTGGGTTCACGCTCCAGAAGGAAGCAGAGCTGGCGACGCTCACACTTGACGTTCTCAAGTCGAGTGAAATCGAGGGCGAGAAGCTGGACCCGACCCAGGTGCGCTCCTCAATTGCCCGGCGGCTAGGCATCGAGACCGCGGGCACTGTTGCCGCCGAGCGGAATGTTGTGGGCGTGGTCGAGATGACGCTCGACGCCACTCAGAACTACGCGAAGCCGCTCGGCGACGATCGCCTGTTCGCGTGGCACGCGGCGCTCGTTCCGACAGGCCGAAGCGGGATGCGAAGAATCATCGCGGGCGCGTGGCGCAAGGATGCCGACGGCCCGATGCAGGTGGTTTCGGGGCCCGTCGGCAACGAGAAGGTGCACTACGAAGCGCCGGCATTATCGCTTGTCGGCAAGGAGATGTCCGCGTTTCTCGTATGGGCGAATGACAGCGCGGACAAGACAGACATGGTGCTGCGGGCTGCGCTCGCGCATCTGTGGTTCGTGACCATTCACCCGTTCGATGACGGCAACGGACGGATCGCGCGTGCGATCGCCGACTGGGCGCTGGCGCGCTCGGAGCACAGCCCGCAGCGCTTCTACAGCATGTCGGCGCAGATCCGCCACGAGCGGAACGACTACTACGACATCCTCGAGAAGACGCAGAAGGGCACGCTCGACGTGACGCCATGGATGGAATGGTTCCTGGGATGTCTCGCACGCGCGTTCGACGGAACGGAAGTGACGTTGGGGGCCGTTCTTCGCAAGGCGCGGTTCTGGGACAAGCACGCGCGCATGCCGCTGAATAATCGGCAGCGCGACATCGTCAACCGTCTGCTCGATGGGTTCGAGGGGAAGCTGACAACAACCAAATGGGCGAAGCTCGAAAAATGCTCGCATGACACCGCGCTCCGCGACATCCAGAGCCTCATCGACCAGGGCCTGCTGCAAAGAGATGCCGGCGGCGGCCGGAGCACGAGCTATTCGCTGGTCGAGGCTTGAGCGCTCATGTCCATAGCTGGCGGACAATTGGCGGACAATCGGTCGAGGCCGAAGGCGGTTTCCACCATGCTTCTGGTCAGAAGGGATCATTCATAACGGCACAGTCGTCATGTGGTGTTCGATTGCCCGACGAATGTCGTCTGGCAGCATCCGAATCGGCTCGTGTTGCGGCCAGATATCCCGGACAGCCTGTGCGGTTTCTCTTGCTATTCTGAGCACGGCGCGCGTGGGCAAGCCTCCCTTTTCCGCGAAGCTCCTAAGACGGTCGGCGTCGATCTTGGTGAAGTCCTTCGTTCCCGCCAGGGATAACGCGAGATGCTGGTTAGGCAAGTACGCGACTGTTCCGACGAGATCATACGCCGGTGCGAGAGTCGTTGTACGGCCGTCGGGATAAATGAGCGACCAGTTCTTCAGGTGCGCGTCACCGTTCCCGATGAGGACGTTGAACACCAGCCGCCTCACAAACTCGGACGCGCCGGCCTCGCCCGTTTCCGCCCACAGCACTTCAGCGATGTTTGCATAGCTCGCCCTGGCGTACTTGTCGTTGGGGTACAGGTTGAAGACCTGAGCGAAATCTTCGATATGAATTCGCGCTCCCGCCTCCGCTCGGTCAAAGCGGCGAATCGCAAGTGTCTGGCCGAATCCTTCCGGGAGATCGGCCGGCAAGTGGCTGATCTCAGAAGTCGGCACAAGGCGAACTTCGGGCACCTGGATGCCGACGGCAGCCGCGAGAGTCATCATCGCGTACTCCGTCTCAGGCACGGCCTTGAACCGCGACGAGGGCAGTTTCACAATCCAGTCGCCACCGACACCTCCGACCGGCAAGGTCAGTCCTCCAGACGTTTCCATAACCGCCGAGAACTTGAGCTGCACGCCGGCCAAAGAAAATCGAAGTGGCCGATCGTCCTCGAGATGGGTCGGCTCTTCTTCCTCCGTTCGGGGGGGCAAAGCGCCGTCGCTCGCCGTTGCGACGACAGCCCCGGGCAAGTCGGCGCCAACCAGCCACAGCAGGAAGAACTCCCGGTCGGGGTGGACGGCGCCGCGAGACGCGAGATACTGGCGCAGATGTCCTTCGGGAAGGAGGTTCGAGAAGAACGCGGGCAGCTTCGTGCGCGTGGGACGCAGATTCTCCACCAGATTGCCGTCGCGACCCTTGTAGCCAAGACTCAGTGTCGGGCGATTGACGTCTGCAGCGTACGCGGGGTCGAACACAAAAAACGTTGCGTCGTCTTGCAGGCGGGCAAGCGTGCCGACGGCGATATCGCCGACACGCACCTCCAGCGTTTCCACGGGCCTCGCGATCTGACGGCGAACCTGGCGTGCGACCGCCATCATCGGAGTCTCCAAGTCACGCGCTCAAACCGTTCAACTGATTCCCGGCTCATCGTCTCCTGCCCCGTGGCGGTCGTCAGCCCTGTCCAGCGCGTACAGAGGGCGTTCTTCAGTTGGCTCTCCCTTGGCCTCGACCAGGCCCTTGACAACGGGCACGAGCTGGCGAGGCACAAGCATGAGTTCAAAATCCAAGACGCGAGCCACGTCCTGCACCATCGACAACCGCGGGTTGACTGATCCGCGTTCCAAGTTGGAAATCTGGCTTTGCCGCATGCCGAGCTTCTGAGCCAAGTCCGCCTGTTTCATGGCGTGCAGCAGCCGCCCTTCCCGCAAGCTCTCGATAATCGTTCGATACTGCATATATTACTTTTCAGTGATTTTACGCTTAGTATATCACTTAAACAAAATAACAAAGAGCCCTAAATGCCCCGCTCGCCATCTATTTCAATCACGTTTTGATAATATCACGATAACCATATCACGTAAACATAATTTATGCCCCACTCCTTCGCACCAGAGGTCCCCTCGTCGCACGAGCTCAATCGGAACTCAGCGGGACCGAGCGTCATGAGGAGAGCCCTGCTCGGCGTGGACCACCGGGGTGAAGAGCAAACGGTCAGCGTCACAAATGCCTTGCGCACTCGCGGTCGAGAGGCCTGGCAACCCGCGCCGGGAATAGGGAGGGGCCCTCAGCGATGGACGCCGCGAGCCTTCTGTGTTTCTTCGATCGTGCGAAACCTGAAGACGCCCCGCGGGTAGACCCGCGGCGCAATGGCCCAGTACCGTGTGCAGTGCCACAGGAACTGGTCAAAGTCCGGCAGCCTGGATCGGCCGATGGGCGCGAGGCTCATCTCCTCGTCCGCCACGAGAAAGAACTTCTGTGACGCGCGTCCAGGCCTACCCGCGTCTCGAAATGAGCGCCCGCTGCACAAGCGCGTCGAATTCCTGCAGCCGCTCCGGCTCCTCGAGGGCCTCGTAGAACCGCGTCAGCGTCTCCCGGATGCGCGTAAAGTCGAACGTATCGCCGTGGCGGATCACGAGGCGCTCGATGTCGCCTTTGTCGCGGTCCCGCCACGCAACAGCCTTGAAGACGACGAGATCCTCAGCCGTCGCCACCGGCAGCGTCACACCGGCGAGATCGATCGGTGTGGCCCGTGCCATCGCGTCACGCTCGAACGGCAGCCAGCCGAGACTCAGGTCGAGCGGAACACCCGATGCCTCATGGCGCATCAGCAGCACCTGGCGCTGGCGGGCGAAGGCGATCGCATCGGGAATGCGCGGGGTGAATCCGGCCCGCTCAAGCAGTTGGCCCAAGGCTTCAAGGTCCAGGCCTTCGCCCTGAACGACGGCGTCAATGTCGATGGTCTGGCGTGGAACGCCCCGCGCAATGACGGCCAGACCGCCGATGAGCATCGCTGGGCAACCGAGTGCGCGAAACGCGGAGGCCAGCGCGTCAAGCGCACCGGGAAGATCGGGCCGCGGCTCAGTGGTCATGGACACAGCTTGGCGCGGAGCCGGGCGAAGCGACTCCAGACTTCGAGATTGTCGCGCTGGTCGATGGGATCGTCCGGGGGAGGCCAGCCGTGCATCCCGGCATACAACGTCAGCAGGGTGAGCGCCGTCCCAAACAACTGCGAGGGTGTGGCCGCGGCGCCCGAAAACTCTCGCGCTTCGACCCTCGACGCGGCCTGCCGGTCTTCGGCCCACCGCCGGATGGCACGGCCCTCAGACCCGTCGCGACGGGAAGCCCCCGTGGTGCGCATGACGCCAGTGTACCACCTCGGACGCAGGGCGCTCTCCTGCGCCACGTATTCAGCAGGTCGCCGGTTCACGCCCGACCGCCGACTCCGCCGCCGAGGAATGGCCTGACACGGGCAGGATCGGCGGCTCTCGATTCCCGTGGGCCGGTGGGTCTATTCCGGAGACATCGGGTCACTGGACACCGCGCGGCCCAGCAAGCCGCTGGGAACCGTCGGTCGAGGTCGTTGAAAAAGACAAGCGTTCAGCGCCAGTGGGGCGAAAGACCACTTCCTCGTGGGCAAGCGTGTCGGCAGCAAATTGGCTTGCTGCGTGGACATCCTCCCGCGTAATCCTTGGATAGCCGTCGAGCAGGTCTTCAAGCGTGCCTGCGGCGCGCTTCTCGGGCACGGGTTCCAGTGCAATGCGATGCATGGACACGAGCGCTGCCGCTTCGCATAGACGCCCCATCACGGTGCGGCGGTTCGCCTCGGCGGCTGGAGCGGACCGACACGACCTCGAGTATTGGTTGGCCTTATCCCCCGCCGACCGCCTCCTCCAAGTCTGGCGGCTGAGCGTGGAGCTCTGGCGGTGGCGAGGTGAGTTTCGCGATGAATCAGGATCTTGTCGATCTGTTGCGAGCGTTCGCCGCGCATGACGTCCGCTTCCTGATCGTCGGCGCCTACGCTCTGGCGATTCATGGACGGCCGCGAGCGACCGGCGATCTGGACGTCTGGGTGGACGCCACGCCCAAAAACGCGCCGCGGGTGTGCTCCGGCTACGGCGTGTCCCTGCGCTCGAGCGCTTCGGCCCACTCCTGCGCCCGCTTCTGAGCTTCCTGCACTTGCGGCGGCGTCAGCCGCCTGGCGAGGGCATCACGACGCGGGGCGTAGCGCGTGTGCTCGTCAGCCGCCGCCCGCGACGCAGCGAGACTCATCCACTTGAGCGCCTCGACAAGATCGGTCACGACGCCCCTGCCGTGTGTGTACCGCGCACCAAGGACGCTCTGCGCCCTCACGATTCCCCGCTCGGCAGCCTTGCGATACCACGCCATCGCCTCTTCATCGTCTCGCTCGACGCCGCAGCCCCGGTCGTACGCCAGACCAACGTAGAACTGCGCCTCGGCATGCCCTTGCTCGGCGGCCTTGCGAAACCAGACCGCGGCTTCGGCGTCGTCCTGCGCGACGCCCTGGCCTCGATCACACATCAGACCAAGAGAGAACTGCGCGTCGGCGTGCTCCTGCTCGGCAGCCCGGCGATACCACGCCGCTGCTTCCGCGCTGTGCCGAGCGACTCCCTGGCCGTGCTCGAGCATCACGCCCAGGATGTACTGGGCCGGGGCATCTCCCTGCTCGGCGGCCTTGCGATACCACGCCGCCGCTTCCTCGTCGTCTTGCGCCACGCCCTCGCCCTCGGCGTACGCGAGAGCAAGGCGGAGCTGCGCTTCGAGGTGTCCCTGCTCGGCCGCCCGGCGATACCACGCCGCCGCTTCCCCGTCGTCCTTCGCCACGCCTTGGCCGGAGTCGTACGCGAGGCCCAGCCGGAACTGCGCCTCCGCTTCGCCAAGCTCCGCGGCCTTCCGCGTCCATCTCACGGCCTGAGCGGCGTCACCTGACACTGCTCGACCGTCGAGGTACATGCGCCCAAGACGGTTCTCCGCCTCGGCGTGTCCCTGCTCGGCCGCCTTGCGATACCACGCCGCCGCTTCCCCGTCCTCCTGCGCCACGCCTTGGCCGGAGTCGTACGCGAGGCCCAGCCGGAACTGCGCCTCCGCTTCGCCATCCTCCGCGGCCTTCCGCGTCCATCTCATGGCCTGAGCGGCGTTACTTGATACTGCTCGACCGCCGAGGTACATGCGCCCAAGACGGTTCTCCGCCTCGGCGTGTCCCTGCTCGGCCGCCTTGCGATACCACGCCACCGCCTCCTCGTCGTCTTGCTCCACGCTCTCGCCGCGGTCGTACGCGAGGCCCAGCCGGAACTGCGCCTCGACATGTCCTTGCTCGGCCGCCTTGCGATACCATTCGGCCGCCAGCGCCCCGTCTTCCGGTACCCTATGTCCCTTGTCGTACAGCCCTCCCAGCGTGTACTGGGCTTCGGCGCAGCCCTGCTCGGCGGCTTTCAGGGTCCATGCCACCGCCTGCGTGTCGTCGGCCGGCACGCCACGACCGCTGAAGTACATCTGACCAAGCGCGAACTGTGCCTCGGCATGCCCCTGGTCGGCGGCCTGGCGATACCACTCCGCCGCCGCCGTGTCTTCGTCCGGATCGCCCTCTCGCATGTCGTACATCCGACCAAGGACGTACTGAGCTTCGGCGCAGCCCTGCTCGGCGGCTTTCAGGGTCCATGCCAAGGCCTGGTTGTCGTCGCGTGACACGCCGCGACCGGTGAAGTACATCTGACCGAGGGCGTGCTGAGCCCCGACATGCCCCTGGTCGGCAGCTTGGCGATACCACGCCGCCACCTGGGCGTCTTCTTCGGGAGCCTCGTGTCCTTTGTCGTGCGCCCTGGCGATGACGTACTGCGCTTCGGCGTGCCCCTGGTCAGCGGCGCGTCGGTACCATGCAATCGCTTGTGCAACGTCGTCGGCCACGCCCTGTCCGCGGTCGCGCATCACACCAATGTGAAACTGGGCATCCGCGTCGCCCTGTTCGGCGGCTTTGAGCGTCCAGGCGCCAGCCTGGGCGTCGTCGTGCGTCACTCCACGGCCGTAGAAATACATCCGGCCGAGATCGTTTTGCGCCCCCGCGTGCCCCTGGGTGGCGGCCTTGTGATACCAGACGGCCGCTTCTTCGTCGTCCTGCCGCACTTCGCGGCCACCGGCGTACTGCACGCCAAGGGCGAACTGAGCATTCGCGTCGCCCTGCTCGGCGCGTGTACGCAGGTGCTTCAGTTTGTCGCTGTCGGCGATTTGTTCGGTTGGGTCGGATGGCACGGCTTCTCCGTCTGGCTACCGCCGTCTGCTCAGAGTGTACCCGAAGATGACCTGTCAGAATCTCCGCGACGGTCGATGACCCGGAAACGCGGTAGGGATGGAGACACCGCAGGCGAACCCGATGGCGCCGTATGGCGTGGATCAGGACTTGGGCTTCGGGACGTCCTTGATGATGAACAGGATTTCACCGCGGCGGACCATTCCCAGTTCGCGCCTGGCCACATCCTCGATGGCGGCGGGGTCTTCTCTCAGGCGTCGCACCTGCTCGCGAAGTGCCGCGTTGTCCTGACGGCGCCGGGCGATCTCGATGGCCAGCGTGCGGGCCCGATCACGCGAGTCCACCAGGCTGAAATACTCGGGCACGCCGACCAGCAGGACAAACGCCACGACCGCGATGCTCATCAGTAACAGCAGCCGCTTCGCGGCACCGGTCCTGCCTCGCGCCTGCGCGCTAGCCACGCTGGCCCCCTGACGAGGAAGACACGTGCAGGTAGGCGACAAGGGCCGTGATCACGATGGTCCGCAGGTCTGTGTAGTCCTCGACCGCGCGGATCTTGGCAGCCCGCCACACAGCCTCAGGCAATTCAACGGTGGTCTTGACCCCGCGCCGCTGATTGACGGTCGATTTCTCCCGGCTTCGCCGTGGGCTCATGCGGCGACAGAATAGCGGGTTTGCTTATTGCCGTCAATATGTATATCCGGATATCTGTGATTATGTATTTACGGTTTTACGCTCGTCCGGGAGGAACCACAGTCTTCGGCCTCAGCGTCAGCCTGAGGCCTCACTATCAGCCTGCGGCACCGGGTTGTACAGGTCGGGGTTCCACGGAAACTGCTTGAGCCAACCGGCCCGGACTCGGCGCAGGCGCCACGAAGTTAGGCCACAGTGGCCGCCGTGTGGCATGCTTGATCACACTCGGAGACGGCGGACCGTCGCCTCGATCCGCCGATTGCTGATGCGGACAATCTGCCTCAGGCAAGTGCCCTCCATGTCGTCATTCCGGCGAACGCCGGAATCCAGCCGTGTACCTCTCTGGACCCCGGCTTGCGCCGGGGTGACGAGAACTTGCTTCGTTCGGTGAGATGAATTTCATAGGAGAGGTCTAGGAAGGACCCTGTCGTGCCATTCAGCAGCCTGAAACTGGACCCCACTCTGCTCAAGGCGATCAAGGAACTCGGCTACACGCGCCCGACGCCGGTGCAGGCCGAGGCGATTCCTCCTGCGCTGGCTGGGCAGGACATCCTGGCCTGTGCCATGACCGGCAGCGGGAAGACCGCCGCGTTCCTGCTCCCGGTGATCAGCGGCCTGATCGGCCGGCCGCGCAAGACGACTCGCGCGCTGGTGCTCACGCCGACGCGAGAACTGGCGGTGCAGATTCTCGAGGCGCTCAACGATCTGGCGGTCCATACGCCGGTGACGGGCGCGGCCATCATCGGCGGCCTCGGCATGGGACCGCAGGAACATGCGTTCCGCAGCGGGGTCGACGTGCTCATCGCCACGCCTGGACGGCTGCTCGATCACACGCGGCACCCGTACGCCAAGCTCGCCGGTCTCGAGTACCTCGTGCTCGACGAGGCGGATCGGATGCTCGACATGGGATTTCTGCCCGACATCCGACGCATCCTCCGCCTTCTGCCAACGCGCCGGCAGACGTTGTTCTTCAGCGCCACGATGCCCGCGCCGATTCTCTCGCTCGCGCACGAACTGCTGCGGTCGCCAGCAACCATCCAGCTCGAGCGAAAACAGGCGCCGGCGATCGGCATTACACACGCGGTGTACCCGGTGCAGCAGCACCTGAAGTCGGCGCTCCTGGTCGCGCTGCTCCAGCGCGGTGACATTCAGGACGCGCTGGTCTTCACGCGCACCAAGCACCGGGCCAATCGCCTGGCCGACTATCTCGTCCAGCGCGGCGTCTCGGCGGAACGGATTCACGGGAATCGATCCCAAGGGCAGCGGACTGCGGCGCTGGCCGGGTTCAAGAGCGGCAGGCACCGCGTCCTGGTGGCCACCGACATCGCGGCACGCGGGATTGACGTGCAGGAACTCGGGCACGTGGTGAATTTCGACGTGCCCAAGGTGCCCGACGACTACATCCATCGCGTCGGCCGGACAGGGCGGGCCGATGCGGTCGGCGATGCCTTCACGTTCGTCTCGCGCGAGGATGAACCCGATCTGCGTCGGATCGAGCAGGCGATTGGCAAACGCCTGCCACGCGTCACTGTCCCCGATTTCGACTACAACGCGGTGGCGAAGGAGCGACTCGAGATTCCCCTGGCCGAACGCCTCGCCGCGATGCGCGCCGCCAGGAGGCCCCGCGGCCAATCGGGGCCGCGGACCAACGCCCGTCCGGGCCACGGTGTCAGTTCACACGCGCGGCCTGGATGGCCTGGGCGGGGACCGCTCGCGCCCGGCGGCCCACGACCTGGCCCGTCTGGCTCCGGCGGACCGTCGCGTCATCCCGGAGGACGCGGCCGCCAGCGGTAATCACTCCGGGAGTGATTGATCGGACGCACGCGCGCCGACGTCACACTAGCTCGTCCGCCAGTCGAGCTTCGGCCTCGGGCAGGCCGAGATCGTAGCGCAGGCGCATGGTGGCCACGCCGACCGGCGCCGGGTAGACCTGCCCGGCTCGCCGACGAGGCTCGATGTAGTCGATGACGTCGAAGAGCGCACAGCACGCGTCCTCGTACGAGACACCCGCCAGATCGCGGATGTACCGTGTCGACCGATCGATCAGTTTGAGGTTGCTCGGCACGACCCAGATCATCCGATTCCCGATCACGCGTCCAAGACGCACCATCGTGCAGGTCGACAGCGCGTTGAGCAGCATCTTGGCGCCCACCCGCGTCATCGGGTCGAGGAGAAACGGCGCCTCAGGCACAGCCAGGGTGAACACGACGTCTGCCTGTCGGCAGGCAGCCGATGAAGCCAGACGTTCGATCATCGCCGGACGCCCAACGCCAATCAGCGCAGTCGTCGCTCCGGCAGTTCTGGCGGTGGCGAGCGCCGAGGTGAACGCCCCGTCAGGCTTCTCGATCAGCGGCAGGTCCGGCTCCGACACGACGGCCAGCACGCCGTCGGCACTCCGCGCGGGACGGCAGGCCAGGCCGTCGAGGCCGATGCGGAACCGCATCAGTTCGACACGACTGATCGCGCTCAGCACGTGGCTCTGCCTGGCCGCGGTTTCCTCATCGAGCAGCGCCCGCAGATCCTCGGGCGTCCACTCAATTGTTTGCGTCCCGCGCCGCAGCACCCGGCGCCACGCGGCCTCGGTAGTGGCCTCCGGCACGAACAGGAACGCCCACGACTCGGCCGCCTCGGCGTCATCCCACTTGCGGAATGCCGGCGTGCAGAAGGTCGGGCTCCGCTCGGTCGTATCCGTCAGCACGTCGACCGCAAGCGCGTCGGCGAAGTACGACGTTCGGCGGCCGGTCCGGTAGATGGCTTCTTCCATCTCGACCAGGCGTGCGAGCGAGGTGCACGTCCGCTCGCTCGCCAGTTCCGTGTGCAGCGCGGACAGGGCGCGCCGCATCTGGTCAGGCACTTCTGCCGCCGGACCCAGCCGCGAGTCGAGTGCCCCGGCGTCCGACAACGTGTGCCGGAGCGTCATCTCCAGCACGGTGAGCATGGCCAGCAGCTCAATGCTGGTCGCCTGCATCCGCGTGGATCCGGTGATGGCCATCGGCCCCGTCGTCAGATTGACCTTCTCGATGCGAGGCTCGTCGAGCACTTCCCGGCTGCGCCGCACATGCGCACGCAACACCGCGTCGGGATTGTTGTAGACGAAGAATACTCGTGCGCCGGCGTCGAGTCCCTGCCACGCGGTCCCGATGACGAACGACGTTTCGCCGCCTTCGGTGATAGCGAAGACCACGTCGTCTTTCGCCACGCCAAGATCCGCAATCTGCTTGCGGCCGAAGGGCGCGAAGTCCTCGAAGCCCTCCACCGACTTGATCAGCGCGAAGTCGCCACCGGCCATCACGCTGCGCGTACGATCTTCCCAGATCTCCGGATCGGGCCTGTTCAGGCCTCGCGTGCGGCGATCCTGCCAGAAACACCGCCAGATCGCGTCGAGCTGAATGCTGAGACGCCCGGTCGCGCCGCACCCCGTCAAGAACAGGCGGTGGCCGGCACCGAGCGCGTCGACGGCGGCCGTGGCCATGCGGGCCGGTTGTCCAGACCGCGACCACTCGTCGTAGCGTGAGACGACGTCGCGATCGACGTCAAAGAGCGTCGCGAGGCCGCGGGCTACGCTGGCTCTGGCGATGTCACTCAGGGTGATTGAGCGGGGATGAGCCGACTCGGTCACCAGTTCGCCGAGGCTGAAGTCGCCGGCAACCTTCAGGAAGTCGTCAGCCGCGGCGCGGGCGCGTTGCGAGGGGTGTGGCATGGCCGAACAGGAACTCTGGAGGCACCGTGTCGCGCGTAGCGTATCACGCCCGCCCCCTCGGTCTCTTGTGTCGGCCTACTTTCGATCGCTCAAGCTGACGTTCAGCGATACGGTCTCGCCAGCCTTGACCGCGACCTCCGTGGTGAAGGGCACGAAGCCCGGCTTGCGGACATCAATCCTGTGAGGCCCGACAGGCAGGCTGACGACGAGCCGATCGAGGCCCTGCGCGCGCTGCCAGAGCTCGCCGTCAATGACGACATCGGCATCAAACGGCTGCACGCGGACCGTTACCTGGCCCAGCGACACGTCCTCGGCAGCCGGCCGGCGCGGCATCTGGCCCCGAGCCTGGTCATCGCGCATAGGCGGAGGCGCATAGGCGTCGGCGGGCTCGTCGCCGATGCCTTGCGGCGCGTCGGCCGGAACGGGCCGCGGTTCGAACGGATCGCCCGGGCCCAGCCGTTCGAGGGTCCCGCGGATCCTCAGGCTCGAGCGAGGGGCGAAGTACATTCGGCGGACGAGGCTTCGAAACCCGTCCTCGTACACGACGATCTCGTGTGCGCCAGCCGACAGATACAGGCGATCGAAGAACCCGTCGAAATCGCTCACGTTGCCCGCGAAGTAGCCGTCGACGTACACCTCGGCCGACGAAGGCTTTACGTCAACCCTCACCTCCGCCGACGTGTCCACGAACCGATACCGGTACGGCGGATAGGGTCCACGCGGCTGATAGCCGTACGGCGGGTACCACTGTGCATCCCCCATGGCGTACCGCGAATCGACATACCAACCCAACAGGCCGCCAATGGCCACGCCAGCCGCGACGTGCGCTCCGGCGCGAACGCCGCCATGCCCGCCGCGCGATCGACGCGCCTGGGCCTCGGAGGGCTGGGCCGACACGGCCAGCGCCGCCACGATCAGCAGGACGACCATCAGGGGACTCTTGATTCGCATCGGACACTCCTTACAGTTTCGCTGCTCGGTTCCGTGCAACGAAGATGCCAACCAGACCCGCGGCAGACTGGGCCACTTCTTCCGGGTCTTGATGGCGGTCGCGGAGAGCAACGTCCTCTGCAAGCCACACCAGGCGTCCTCTATCAGGCCGTCTCGATCTTCACCACTGGTTGCTACGCGCCCGCTTTCGCGAAGACTCTGTCGAGCCTGGTCTTGGCCAGCGCCGTCAGCGCGGCCGCGACCAGGCAGAGCCCCGCGACCAGGAGGAAGAAGCGGCTGTGCGCCAACGTCTCCCAATACTGGCCGACGAATCCCGCCAGGTACCCACCCGCCGCGGTCGCCACGAACCATGCGCCCATCATCGTCGCGCGATGCCGGGCCGGAGCAACCTTCGTCACCAGCGACAATCCCATCGGGCTCAGGCAGATCTCGCCCAGCGCGATCACCAGGTACGCCGACACCAGCCAGCTCGGCGAAACGCGGCCGGTGTCGCCGCCGACCAGGCCCGCCACGGCCATGATCCCGAATGTCGCGGCCGTCAGCAACATGCCGAGAATGATCTTGCTGACCGTCGACGGCTCGCTGTTGCGCCGCCGGAGCGCGCTCCACAGCATGACGAGCAGCGGCGAGAAGAGGATGATGCCGAGCGGATTGACGAATTGGAACGTCTCGGGAGGAATCGACGTGGCCGTGTTGTTCTTCGCCCAGAACGTGAGCGTGAGTCCGTTCTGATAGAACGCCACCCAGAAGGCAATCACGATGACGAAAACGACCAGCAGCGCGACGATGCGCAGAAACGCGTCGGAGGAGGGTCCATCGGCGGCGGCGGCCGCCGTGTTCGTCTTCTGTGCGCCGGCCGGCAGGTAGCGCTTGCCGGCCGTGAACACCACCACTGCCAGGATCATCGCCACGGCCGCGGACATGAAGGCCGCGCTCCACCCGTAGTGTTCCCGCAGCCACGCCACCACGAGCGGCGCGATGAACGCGCCGGTGTTGATCCCCATATAGAAGATGTTGAATGCCGCATCCCGCAATTGGGGCCGATCGGTGTACAGGCCGCCGACAATCGTCGAGACGTTCGGCTTGAGCATCCCGGTGCCGCCGGCGATCAAGGCGAGGGCCAGGAAGAATGTCGGGCCGCCGCCGGTCGCCAGGACGAACTGGCCGAGCCCCATCAGCACCGCCCCGATGATGACGGCGCGGTAGAAGCCGATCCAGCGATCCGCCAGGAACCCGCCGACCAGCGGCAGGAAGTACACCGCCCCGAGAAAGGCGCCATAGACCTGGGCGGTCTTGGCCTGCGGAAACCGCAGGTACTCATCCATGTAGAGGGTGAGCAGCGCCATCAGGGCGTAGAAACTGTAGCGCTCCCAAAGTTCGGTAAAGAACAGGACATAGAGACCTGCGGGGTGTCTGGCCGAGTTCGGGGATGCGGTCGGTTCGGTTGTCATAGGGCGCTACCTGGGTCGCCGACGGAGTCGATCACTCAGGACCACGTGCTGAGCGAGCGCTTCTCGGCGGATGACCTCGAGCCAGTACCCAACCGTCATGGCGAGTCGAAGCACAAGGCGAACGGCATTGTCGCACGGTTCCGCCCTGGAATCACTCCTGACGTCTCCAGCTGACGTCTCCAGACCGCCTCCTCGGGCGCCTGTAAACACCTGGTTCAGTGAGTCGTATATCGTAGGTGGTCGGGAGGGGTGTGGTCTGTCCTGTCCTGTCGTGGCAGCGCCCTTCGGCCACCGCGTGAGTCCGGGATGTCCCCGGCAACCAGGGCACTTAACGATCTTCCGCAGTCATTACAACATGGCACGTCTTCCTATCGCCCGATATCCGAAGTCTTTTGCGGCCCTTGGTCTGCTGGTCGTAGTGGGCCTGGTGGTGATCTGGACTCAATACAGGAAACCCGCAACCACGCAAGGCGGGCGCGGGTCGCGCGAGGCAGTGGCGGTCCGGGTCACAAAAGTCCAGCGAATCGCCGTCCAGCGGCAGGTGGAACTCTCTGGCACGCTGCTGGCGATCGACCAGGCGAAGGTCAGCAGCGAGGCCGCCGGCGTGATCCGCGACGTGCCGATTCAGATTGGCTCGATTGTCGCCGCCGGCGGACCGCTTGTCGTCCTGGACAAGCGGGAATACGCGCTCTCGCTCGATCGCGCGGAGAGCGCGCTGCGACAGACCCGGGCGCAGTTGGGCATGACGGGGCCGCTTGGGGAGAGTGATAATCCGCCGCCAGACGACGAAGTCGCGTCCGCGCGCAACGCCTACGCGACCTTCGTGGACGCCAAGGCCAGCGCGGACCGCGCCAAAGTCCTTGCTGGCCGGGGCCTGCTCGCCCCATCGGAGTTGCAGGCGACGGACACGAAGCTCAAGGTGGCGGAGGCGGCCTACCAGTCGGCCAGCGACACGGTTCGCGGCCAGAAGGCTCTGCTGCAGGATCGCCGGGCGTCCTACAACCTGGCGCTCAAGAAGGTCAACGACACGGTGGTGCGCGCCCCCTTCTCGGGCATCGTCGCCGACCGGCCCGTGCAGGCCGGCGAGTTCATCGGCGAGCGGACTATTGTCGCGACGATCGTCCGGGTGAACCCGCTGAAGGTGCGCACGGGCGCGCAGGAGAAGCATGCGGGCACGATCCGACCCGGGCAGGAGGTCCAGTTCCGCGTCGAGTCGTATGGCGACACTGTCTTCGGCGGGAAGGTGGCGTACGTGAGTCCCTCACTGGATCAGACCATGAGGACCTTCACGGTGGAAGCGCTGGTGGACAACGCCGATCAGCGGCTCAAGCCAGGGTTCTTCGCCAAGGGCGTCATCCTGACCAAGAAGGACGAGGGCGTGCTGGCGGTGCCTGAGACGGCGGTGTCCACGCTGGCGGGTGTCTCGTCGGTGTACGTCGTCCAGGACGGCCGAATCACCCAGCAGCAGATTACGCTGGGCGTCCGCCAAGGCAATCTCTGGGAAGTCGTCGACGGGCTTAAGGGTGACGAAACGCTGGCTAACAACCGGCTCAACGAGCTGGCGACCGGCACGAGCGTGCAGATTGGCACGGGCGAAGCGGGCGGCGGACAACGTGGCGGCGGCGGCCGGCGCGGGCAGGGCGGCGGTCGGCGCGGAGGTCAGCGCGGCCAGGGCGGCCAGCCGGGAGGCGAGTCATGAAACTCGCGGATGTCAGCGTCCGGCGTCCCGTCTTTGCGGTGATGATGAGCGCGGCGCTCATCGTGCTGGGGTGGTTCTCGTACCGGCAACTCGGCCTCGACCTGATGCCGAAGACCGACTACCCCACCGTGACGGTGAGCGCGTCGCTGCCGGGGGCGAGCGCCGAGGAGATCGAGACGACGGTCACCAAGCCGATCGAGGCGGCCGTCAACACGATCAACGGCATCGACGAATTGCGGTGCAGCTCGAGTCAGGGAAACGCGCGCTGCTCAATCACGTTCGTGCTGGAACGCGAGATCGAGGCGGCCACGCAGGATGTGCGCGACAAAGTGGCGGGCGTGCATTTTCCGCGTGACACGGATCCGCCCAGCGTCACGAAGATGGATCCCGATTCGGCGCCAGTCATCACGATCGTTGTGTACGCCAAGCGAGCGCCGAAGGAACTGACGCAGATCGCGGACACGCAGATCAAGCAGGTGCTCGAGACGGTGCAGGACGTCGGCGAAGTCAGCCTGATGGGCAACCGCCGGCGGGAGATCCGGGTACTGCTGAACCCCAGCCGGCTCAACGCCTATTCGATCACCACGGCTCAGGTCGCCAGCGCGGTCGGCCGGCAGAACATCGAGACACCAGGCGGCAGCTTCACGGCCGGGCCGGCGGACATCTCGATGCGGACGATGGGGCGGCTGCGCGATGTGCGTGACTTCGAGAGGATTGTGCTCGCGTACAAGGAGGGGTCGGTCGTCACGGTGGGTGACGTGGCGCGGGTGACCGACTCGAACGAGGAGGTCCGCAGCCAGACGCGGTTGTGGGAAGCCTCGATGGGCAAGGACGCCCAGGGCGAGAACGCCATCTCGCTCTCCATCCGCAAGCAGTCCGGCACCAATACGGTCGAGGTGGTGGACCGGGTGCTGGCGCGGCTCGACCGCATCAAGTTGAACCTGCCAGCCGATATCAGCGTCAAGACCACGCGCGACCAGTCCCGCTACATCCGGAAGTCGTTCGAGGAGATTCAGTTCCACCTGGTGCTGGGCGGGTTGTTCGCGGCGCTGGTGGTGTTCTTCTTCATCCGGAACATCCGGGTCACGCTGATCGCGGCCGTGGCAATTCCGACCTCGATCATCGGCACGTTCACGGCCATGAAGGCGCTGGGCTTCACGCTCAACAACATGACGATGCTGTCGCTGTCGCTGGCGACCGGTATCGTCATTGACGACGCCATCGTGGTGCTGGAGAACATCTTCCGGTACATCGAGGAGAAGGGGGTCTCGCCGAAGGAAGCCGCGATGAAGGCGACCGGCGAGATCGGCCTCGCGGTGATGGCGACGACGCTGTCGCTGGTGGTCATCTTTCTGCCCGTCGCCTTCATGACGGGCCAGGTCGGACGCTACTTCTACAGCTTCGGGATCTCGTCGGCCACGGCCATCATGATCTCGATGTTCGTGTCGTTCACGCTCACGCCGGCGCTCTGTGCGCACTTCCTGCGGGCGGCAGACGCCCGGCAGGGGCACCAGACACAGACCAAGCAGCGCGGGTTCTACGCGTGGATGGACAAGAAGTACGGCGTGATGCTCGAGTGGTCGCTGGCGCACCGCAGAACCATGCTGGCCATCGCCGGCGGCGTGGCAGTGTCGGCCGCGTTGCTCTATCCGTACGTCGGCAAGGAGTTGGTGCCCGACGACGACCAGAGCGAGTTCAGCGCGAACCTGCGGCTGCCGAGAGGGACCAGCTTCAATCGGACGCTCCAGTACGTGACGCCGATCGAGGGCGAGTTGCGGCAGGCGCTCGGGGACAACCTCGACGCGATGATGGTGTCGATTCAGAACGGCAGCGCAAACTACTCCGTCCAGCTGACGCCGATCACCGAGCGCACGCAGTCGCAGCAGCAGTTGATGCAGGTCGCGCGGAGAGTCCTTGGCAAGTACCGGAACGCCCGGACCAGCGTCTCCGGCGGCACCGACATATCCGGCGCGTCAAGCGGCGGCGGGCCGCGCGGAGGCGGCGGCAGCACGAACCGCCTGACGTTGATCCTCCAGGGACCAGACGTCGAAGAACTGCAGAAACTCGCCTACGCCGGTGCCGATTTGAAGGGCACGATCCAGATGCCCGGCGCCGCGTCTCTGCTCGCCAAACTCCGCGAAATCAACGGCGTCACCGACTCGGACACCAGCTTCGAGCCCACACAGCCCGAACTGCGCATCACGATCGACCGGCAGCGCGCCGCGGACATGGGCGTGCCGCTGGATACGATCTCATCGACGTTGCGGACCCTGGTCGGCGGCGAAGAAGTGTCCAAGTTCAAGGACGGCGACGAGCAGTACTCCGTGACGCTGCGGCTCGACGACCAGTTCCGGCAGGATCCGCAGGCGATGGGCGACCTGGTCGTGCCTGCCAGCGGTGGACGCATGGTGCGGGTGAATGAGGTGGCTACGCTGGCCCTGGGCAATGCGCCGGCCTCCATCGATCGCTACAACCGGATGCGCCAGATCTCGGTCAACGCGAATCTGGACCCGTTGAAGATCAAGCTCGGCGACGCCATCAGCCAGGCCCGCGTGAAGGTGGGCGAACTGGATCTGAAGGCGGGCTATCAGGTGACCTTCGGCGGCAGCGCGAAGACGCTGAGCGAGGCGGGCAGCGATTTCGTGCTTGTCATCATCCTGTCGATCGTCTTCATCTACATGGTGCTGGCGTCGCAGTTCAACAGCTTCGTCCACCCGCTCACCATCATGACGGCGCTCCCGCTCAGCCTGCCGGCCGGTCTCCTGACCCTGATGCTGTTCGGCATGACGATCAACGTCTACAGCGCCATCGGCCTGATGATGCTGTTTGGCATCGTCAAGAAGAACTCGATCCTCCAGGTGGACTACACCAACACCCTGCGCGCCGAGGGCATGGAACGCCACGCGGCGCTGATGGCGGCCAACCACGTCAGGCTGCGGCCCATCCTGATGACGACGCTGTCAATCGTCGCGGGCATGCTGCCGATCGCGTTCGGCCGGGGCGCCGGATCGGGCTCCCGCGCGTCGATGGCGGTGACGATCATCGGCGGCCAGATTCTCTGCCTGCTGTTGACGTTGCTGATTACGCCGGTGGTCTACTCGTACTTCGACGACCTGCGCGAGGTGAAAGCGACCGACGTGCTCAAGGCGCTGTTCAGTCGCCTGGCTGGCCGCAGGGCCGCCAGGGAGGTTCTGCCTGGCGCCCAGCCGACACCTGAGCCGCAGACCGACTGACGCCAACTAATTACACTCCAATCCGGGCCAAGTCGTTGTAGAATTAGCGAGACTTTTCACACGGCGGCCCGGTCTGGCTCCCCAGCGGTCGGACGTCCCGCCAGCACTGCCCCCATTTGGAGACCGTTCCGATGTTTTCAAAATTCTGCGTTCCTCGTACTCTGATTCTGCTGGCGCTGATTGTCGTGCTCGCCGGCGCGATGGATCTGCTGGCCGCCAGCAACGCTTCCGCCCAGGCGGGCGGGGATCAGTACAAGACCCTCGCGAGGCTGGGCGGCGTCAACCGATTCGACCAGCCGATAAAGGACACCAGCGCCGTCCAGAAATGGATCGCCAAGAAGCGGACCCAGGACGGCCTCAAGCAGGTGTTCGACAAGGCCGGGTTGGCCTCGCTGACCACTAACGTCATCGACATCCTGACCAAGGCGGATCCGGCGCAGTTGACGGAGACCGAATTCCAGCCCGGCAGCACGATGGTGTGGATGGCGTTCCGGCGCGGTGGCGGCAGCAAGACCGACATCGTGCGCAACGTGAAGTGGGGGGGCAAGAAGCCGTTCGCGGGCTTCTCGTTCATCATCGACGATATGAGCCAGACCTACACCTTCATCGTGCCGAAGCCGTGCGCGAACATCGCGCTCGTCTCCAGTGAGCCGAGCCGTGAGAAGGCGCGTCTCGATGCGGAGCGCGCGGCGAGGGAGAAGGCCGAAGCCGACCGGCTGGCCGCCGAGAAGGCCGCGGCCGAGAAGGCTCGCCTCGAGGCCGAACGCCGGGCACGCGAAAAGGCCGAAGCCGACCGCCTGGCCGCCGAGAAGGCCGCGGCCGAGCGGCTGGCGAAAGAACGGGCGGAAGCCGAGCGGATCGCCAAGGAGAAGGCGGAGGCCGAACGCCGTGAGTTCGAACGCCTCGAGAAGGCGAAGTTCTTCGTGTCGGGGCTGTTCGGCAAGGAACGCCGGACCCGCACGACCAGCTCGGTTGATACCACCGTGTGCTCGCCGCTGGCCGGCATCAAGGCCGGGGCGGAACTCAAGGTCGGCCCGAACGTGAAGATCAACCCGGGAGCCGGCGTCGCGATCAACTTCGAGAAGTCGAGCAACACCGCGCTGTTCGCGGAAGTCGAGCTCAACGTCTACTCGAAGGACCAGAAGAGCTACATCGGAGCCGGCCTCGGCGTCTGGGACGTGACGCACACGGACTGGGTCTCGCCGACCGCGTCGGTGCAGTTCGGCCGGGAGATGTGGAACAACACGAAGCACAGCAAGCTGTACTTCGTGGGCGAGGGCCGCTTGTTCCTCAACAAGATGTCCGACATCTCGAACAACTACCAGTTCTGGGCCGGCCTGCGCTGGGTCGTCCGGTAGGAGAAGCGGCCCGAGGGCCGCGCCAAGGCTATCACCACGGGCGGTACATCGACTCCACGTCGATGCACCGCCCATTTTGTTTAGCGGGAGTGGAGTTCGGCGACGAACCGCTCGGCGAGCGCTTCGATGGTCAGCGGAGACGAGCCTTCCGCCTTGTTGTTGACGAGCAGGTACACCTGACGACTGCCAGTGGCCGCACGGCGAACGATATCCAGCACATCCTTCCGCATGATCTCGTCGGGCTCGACTAGTTTGTCGAACGGCGCGAACACCTGCCGCTGATCTTCATACCACGTACCCGGCCGCAGCAGCAGCCGGAGCATCACAAACGGCTGGCTCTCGGGGGGAACCGTCCGTGTCTGCGCCCCAGGCAGCGGCATGGCCGACCAGTAGTTGTACACATGCGCGCAGCCGTGCCTGGCCAGCACGTTCTTGTAGGGATCAGTCAGCGCCCACTTGTCTCGAATCTCGACGGCATACTGAAACTGGTCGGGCAGTTGTTCGAGAAACCGATCGAGGGCCTCGATAAACGGTGTGGCGTCTGTGTGTTTGGCGCCAGCCGGCGGCGAGAACTGGAAGATGAACGGTCCGCAGTGGCGCGAGAACGCGCGCGAAAACGGCTCTATCAGTTCCGCCATCACGCGCGCGACCGACAGGAAGTCCGGATTGGCGCTGTGGCGCCCCATCCCCTGCAGGGTGGCCGCAGTGACCGCGGCGGGCGCTTTCGCACAGCACGGGAAGCCCTCCGGGAGCTGCTCCGCATAGTGAAGCAGGTCGTGTTCGTGAACCGGGGCGTAGTAGCTGCGGTCGATTCCGACGGTGCGAAGCAGCGGGTGCTGAGCGTATTCCCGGAGCCCGTCCTTGGCGAGGACCGACGCCGCGCGCTTGCGTGCGTAGACGATGCCTTGCCATCCCGGGAAACTCCAGGAACTGGTCCCCATGTGGAGGTTTGGTGGAAGGCCGGCCGCCAGCACGCGGAACCGCTCGTATCGCTGCTCGAGCGCTGAACCCGGCGAGGGCCAGGCCGCAGCCCGCCCACGGCGCTTCTGACCGCCCGGATCGTGCCCGAACAGGCTGAGTTGATCGTCGGTCACCCCTCGATTCTGGCGCAGACGGGGGGGCGGCGACAACTCCGACCGGCTCCGAGCGATTCCCGCCCGGGTGATGCGGCCGGCAAACGCCCTACGGGTTCGAGTCGGTCAGGACGTCGCCTCGGATGCCGATCTGGATAACGCGGAGCGGGATCTTTCGAGTCGCCGCCGCCAGGGCCTGCTGCGCCAGGCGCACCAACCCCGAACAGCACGGCACTTCCATGATGGCCACCGTCAGCGACTGGATGTCGGCGTGGTCCACCATCGCGGTGAGCTTCGCGACGTAGGACTCCAGATGTTGATCCAGTTTCGGGCACGCGATCGCGAGGCCGCTGCCGTCGAGAAACGCACCCTGAAAGTCAGGCACGGCGACCGGTACGCAGTCGGCGGCCAGCAACACGTGTCTGCCCTGGAAGAAGGGCGCCGTCGGCGGCACCAGATGCAGTTGCACAGGCCACTGGCGCAGCCTCGAACCCGACGCCGATGGCGCCGGTTCAGGCCGGGACGCCTGCGGGGTCCGATCCTGGAGAGGAATCATCCGGGGCTGGGGAATCCGATGGGGTGTCGCCTCTTCGTCGAACACCTGTACGCGGCTTCCGGGACACCCTCCCGTCGCATGCTGCCCGTCATGCAAAGCCTGGCCTGGCTGAGCCGCCCGAGCGGCGACGGCCCGTTCGTCGAATTCCGGCGCGTCGCGCCGAATCACCGTGAGCGCGCCGGTTGGACACTCGCCGACACACGCTCCCATCCCGTCACAGAGCACGTCGGCCACGACCCTGGCTTTGCCGTTGATGATGCGAAGGGCCCCTTCCACACATGAGGGCACGCACTGGCCGCAACCGTCGCAGAGTTCCTCATCGATTGAGATGATGTCCCTGGTCCCCATATCTCGATGATAGTGGCAAAGGGTCACCTTCCGATATGATGTTCCCGAACACGATACGCGACGCTGAACCTATGGCCTCTGCACCCCCTCCCCAGACCGCGCGCCGCTCCGTTCGCCGATGGCTGTGGCGCAGCCTGCTGACCGTGCTCATCCTCTTGGTGGCCGTGACGGCGTTCGTCTTCTGGCGGCTCCGCGCACCGCTGCCGGATACCACAGGCACGCTCCGCGTCGAGGGCCTTCGAGGTCGAGCGGAAGTGGTTCGGGACGTGGATGCGATTCCGCACATTCGCGCCGGAAGCGAGGCGGACGCGCTCTTTGCGCTCGGCTACGTCCACGCCCAGGAACGCTTGTGGCAGATGGAGTTCCAGCGCCGTGCCGCTCAGGGACGGCTGTCCGAGATTCTCGGAGCTCCCGCGCTGAAGACCGATAAGTTGTTGCGCACGGTTGGACTTGCGCGCGCCGCCGCGCTCGCGTGGCCGAAGGTCGCGCCGGACGCGCGGGCACAGATTGAAGCCTACGTGGCCGGCATCAACAGTTTTCTTTCGACCCATCGCGGCGGAAGCCTGCCGGTCGAGTTTGCCATCCTGCGAACCTCGCCAGAGCCGTGGCGGGGTGAAGATGTCCTGGCGTCTCAGAAGTCACTGGCGTGGCTGCTCAGTACGAATTGGACTGACGAGTTGTTGCGCGTGCGCATATCGGCCCGGGTCGGCGAGGTGGCCGCCAGTCACCTGGTGCCCGCGTACACGCCGGACGGTCCGGTCATCGTTCCATCAGAGGGGCTGCCCGAACCAGCCGCGGCCGTCGGGCCTGCGCCCGAGGCGCTTCCGGGACGAAGCGCGCCGGCTCCGGACGATCGGAAGCGGGATCTGACAGGTCGCGCGCCGTACCCCACAAAGGCAGTGCTGGCCGATCTCGCGGCGCTAGCCGACACGATCGGTGAGATTGCGCCAGGGACTCCCGCCGGTGGCGGCAGCAATAGCTGGGTGCTCTCGGGTGCGCGCACGACGACGGGCAAACCGCTGCTGGCCAACGATCCGCATCTGGCCGGACAATCCCCGGCCGTCTGGTACCTCGCGCACATCACCGGCGGCCAGCTCGACGTGATCGGCGCGACCCTGCCCGGCGTCCCGGGCGTGTTGATTGGCCACAATCAACGGATCGCCTGGGGCATCACCGCGCTGCTTGGGGATTCGCAGGATCTGTTCGTGGAACGCGTCACGGCGCGGGACGAGGCGGAGTACGACGGCGCCCTGGAGCCGATGACAATTCTGCACGACGTCATCAAGGTGCGCGGGCAGGCCGACGTGCCGCTGCGCATCCGTACGACGAGGCACGGCCCTATCCTGTCAGACGTGCTCGACCGTCCTCAGGCGACACTGGCGCTGCGCTGGACCGGGCTCGATGTCGAGGACCATACCGTCGAGAGTTTCTCGCGAATCAACACGGCTCGGACGTGGCCGGAGTTTGTCGCGGCGCTCGGATCGATGCACACGCCGCTCCTGAATTTTGTCTTCGCCGATGTCGACGGCAACATCGGCTACCTCGGACCCGGTGCCCATCCGGTCCGTTCCGGTGAGGACGGCACGAGGCCGGTGCCAGGCTGGACGAGCGACTCGGACTGGCGCGGCTACATCCACGAGAGCGAGTGGCCACGCGCCTTCAATCCGTCGCGCGGCTTTCTCGTCACGGCGAACAATAAAGTGATGCCGGACAGCTACCCCTTCCCGCTGGGGTCGAGCTGGGAAGCCCCTTACCGGGCCGCCCGCATCATCGACATGATCCAGAGCGGCGGCCGATTCGCCGTGGAGGATCTGACGCGGATGCAGCGGGACCTCAGGTCGGCGCAGGTCAAGGCCGTGCTGCCGTTCCTGCTCAAGGCCCGCCCGATTGATCCGGCCAGCCGCGAGGCGATGGACCGTCTCCGCGTGTGGGACGGGACCCTGGCGGGCGAGAGCCCGGATGCCGCGCTGTATGAGGCCTGGTATGACGCCACGGCGCGGGGCCTGTTCGAGGACGAGCTTGGCGAGGATCTGTTCAACGAGTACTGGGGAAATCGGAGCGTGGTCGCCAAGGCGATTGATACGATGATCCAGACTAACGATCTGGCGTGGTGCGACGATGTGCGGACGGCAGAGCCGGAAACGTGCGAGACACTGCTCGGCCGGACGCTGCAGCAGGCGCTGGAGGTGATGGGCCGCCGGCAGGGCTCCACGAAGGTCGCGAGCTGGCGCTGGGATAGGGTGAACGCCGCCCGGTTCCCGCATCTGCCCTTTGACAGCATCTCGGGGCTGCGGCGATGGTTCAGCCGAGACGTGCCGCGCGGCGGGGACACGTTTACCGTCACGCCGGTGATGCCGATCCGCGATCGGACCATCGTCTCGTCCTACCGGCAGATCATCGACATGGCGTCGATCGACGCGTCCAAGTTCATCATCCCGATGGGCCAGTCCGGCCACGTCTGGAGCCCGCACTACGCCGACCTGCTCGACAAGTGGAACAAGACCGAGTACCTGCCGATGCGATTCTCGAGAAGCGCGGTCGATGAAGCGACCGCCGAGCGCCTTGTCCTCGAGCCCAGGTAGGCAGCCGGGGAGACGGACAACTCCGGTTGCCATCAGGCCGTGCAAATGCCGCGTTCCAGCTAACCACGGGAATGGCCGCACTCTGCCGTCGACGGCTTTCGACGGTCCCGATTGCTCGGATGCCGAGCAACTCCAACGCCGCAAAGCATTTGTCTCTCACCGACCTTTCCAGGACAATACCGGCGGTAAGCAGCCACGACGCTTGGGGAGGTGGACGGTTTTTGTGTCCGATCCAGGGGATCACGCGATCCACGTATTGAATGTTCGGGGGAATAGAAGAGACAGAAAGACAGGAACACGGACACGGATCGATCTGGGGGCGAACCGGGCTGAGGCGGGCCATGAGGCCCGTCTCGATCAGCTCCGCCGGGCCCGCAGACGTTGCGAACGCTGAGTCCGCGGCACCCGGGTGGAAGTGGTCGGCAGGGCGAAGAATTCCAAGACGACGATTCCGAACAGGCGCTCTACCGGACCGGCGCCGGTGATATCGTGGGCGCCGGCGGGCAAGCGCTTACGTTAGCTGGCCTTGCCGACTGGTAGGTTCTCGGGCACAATCAGCCGGTGACATTCGATGTCATTGGCAGGATCGAACGGATTGAGACGATCGCGGCGGGTCCGAGCGTCAAGATTCTCTCGATTCTTCGGAAGGCGTACGGGCGCGGCCGTTGGCGGAAGTTGAAGGGGATCGCGACTATCCGGCTGCCGAATGGAAATCTGCGTCGGGTAGAGCTACATTGGTACGAAGCCCATGGCATAGGTAAGCGCGATCTCAAGATTAAGGACTACCTGGGCACGCCATGAAGAGACCGGCCAAACAGTTTGCGTTGTGCCTCGAGAACGCGGGGAACGAAGCCTCGCTAATTCTCGGCAAGGTCTATCGAATCCTGCCCGACGCCCGCGCAGCCAAGGACGATCTTGTACGGATCGTCGACGAGAGCGGAGAAGACTACCTTTTCGACAAAGGTCAGTTCGCTTTCGTCGAGTTCCCCCAAGCTGTGAGGAATAGAATCCTCGCTCTTCAGAAAGCCAGCTGACGCGCTGCACGCGACGGCGGCGGTGGGATCGGTTGGGGGAAAGTAGATTCGCGAAGTGCGCGCCAGCCGCGGCTGAAGCGCGAGCCGTCCGACCGCGCGCCTCCTGGTGGGCTCCGACGTGCCGGTCATGTGCAACCGCCAGGGCCCTCCGTTTTCCATGAGAGCATTTGTGGGTCCGAGCGCCGCGCCAGGGCGACCATCATTGCGGCATAATGATCCGACCGCAGGTTTCCCGAGCCGGCAATCAGGCGGCCACGATTCCAGGAGATGCGATGCGTTCAGCTGTGCAGTTCATCACGTTTCGCGCGCGGGTGGTCGTCGCCGCCGTTGTCGTCGTGGCGCTCGCGCTCTCGACATTGCTGTGGGCCCAGCGCACCGTGAAACCCGCGCTCCATGGCCGCCACTGGGTGGCGATTACCGGAAAGCCGCTCGGCGCCACGGCCGGCGCGATGATCTTCCAGCGGGGCGGCAACGCCGTCGATGCCGCATGCGCGATGCTCGGCGCCGTCACGACGATGTGGGACACGCTTAGTTGGGGCGGCGAAACCCAGGCGCTCATCTACAACCCGAAGACGAAGAAAGTCGTGGCCATCAACGCCCTTGGCGTCGCTCCAACCGGCGCGACACCGGCGTTCTTCAAGGGCCGCGGCATGAAGTACCCGCCGGAGTACGGCCCACTGGCGGCCGTGACGCCCGGGACGCCCGGCGGCCTGATGGTCATGCTGGCCGAATTCGGCACGATGAGCCTGAAAGATGTGCTGGCTCCCGCGATCCAGATGGCCGACGGGTACCCGGTTGAACAGCAGCTGACCAACTCGATCGAACGGGAGAAGAAGCGCATCAAGGAGTGGCCGTACTCGAAGGCGGTGTTCCTGCCCCACAGTGGTCAGACGCACGAAGCGCCGGAGCCGGGAGAGGTCTTCAAACAGCCGGACCTGGCGGCGACTCTGCGAAAGCTGGTCGAGACCGAGCAGGCCGCGCGTACGGCGGGCAAGTCTCGCAAGGATGCAATCTACGCCGCCTACGATCGATTCTACAAGGGGGACATCGCCGAAGAGTTCGTGCGGGGGGCGCGGGAACAGGGCGGCCTGCACACCATGGCAGACCTGGCCAGCTGGAAGGTCTACATCGAGGAACCGCTCGTCACCGATTACAAGGGCATCCAGGTCTACAAGCTGAACACCTGGGTGCAGGGCGCGGTGATGCTGCAGGCGCTGAACATGCTGGAGCAGATCGACCTCAACGCGATGGGCTACAACAGCACGCGCTACATCCACACGCTGTACCAGGTGATGAACCTCGCGTTTGCCGACCGCGACTTTTATTACGGCGATCCGACCCTGCCGCCGGCCGTGCCCATCAAGGGGCTGCTGTCGAAGGAGTACGCGAAGGCTCGAGTGAAGCTCATCGACTGGGACAGGAACGATCCCAACGTCAAGCCAGGCGATCCCTATCCGTTCGAGGGCAAGACTAATCCGTTCCAGAAGTTCCTGGATGGCTGGAGCACCAGGCCGGTCGTCGACGCCGCGAAGCTCTCTGCCGAACGGCGCGCGGCCGTCGAAGAGGTGTTCAATCGCGGGACCACCTCCATCGAAGCCGCCGACGAGGAAGGCTGGGTCGTGTCTGTCACGCCAAGCGGCGGATGGGTGCCCGCGGTGATTGCCGGAAGGACAGGCATCGGCATGAGCCAGCGAATGCAGGCGTTCGTGTTGAACGAGGCGGAGTGTCCGTTCAACGTGGTGGCGCCTGGACGCCGGCCGCGATCAACACTGACGCCAGGCCTTGCGCTCAAGGACGGCCGGCCCTTCCTGTCCTCTGCCGTACAGGGTGGCGACACGCAGGATCAGAACCTGCTCCAGTGCTTCCTGAACATCGTCGAGTTCGGCATGAACGTGCAGCAGGCCGTCGAAGCGGCCAATATCAACAGCTACCAGATGCGCAGCACGTTTGGCGCGCACCCGTTCGTGCCCGGCAAGCTGACGTTGAATGAACTGACGCCGCCGGGGGTGAGGGCCGACCTCGGGCGAATGGGCTACACGATCGACTATCAAAGGCTGACCTCCGGCCCCATCAACGCAATCTTCTTCGACCGGGTACACGGGACCATGTGGGGCGGCTCGAGCAACCACGGCGAGGATTATGGCATCGCGTGGTAGAAGACACGAAGGCACCATGACTGATCGCACACTCGGCATCAACACACTCGCCATCCACGCGGGAGAAGCTCCCGACCCGTCGACGGGCGCCCTCGTTCCGCCGCTTCATCTGGCGACGACCTATCACCTCGGCACGACGGAGAACGGCGCGGCCATCTTCGCCGGCGAGAAGGACGCGTTCGTGTACAGCCGGTGGTCCAACCCGACGGTGGCGACATTTGAGCGGAAGGCCGCGGTGCTGGAGCACGGCGAGGCCGCTGTTGCGACGGCCAGCGGCATGGCCGCGATTTCGGCGGCCCTCCTCACCGTGGTCAAGGCGGGCGATCACATCGTCGCCACACGGGCCATCTATCCGAGCACATATCACCTGATGGTGCAGCAGCTCGGATCGCTGGGCGTCGAGTCGACGTTTGTGGATGCGACCGACCCCGCGAACGTGCAGGCCGCCATCCGGCCGGCGACGAAGCTCATCTACCTGGAAACACCCGGCAATCCCCTGCTGTCATTGTGTGATCTCCAGGCGATTGGCCTGATGGCCCGCGCGGCCGGCATTACGTCCATCTGCGACAACACGTTTGCCAGCCCCATCAATCAGCGCCCGCTGGACCTTGGCATCGACGTCGTCGTGCACAGCGCGACGAAGTATTTCTGCGGCCACGGCGACGCCGTCGGCGGGCTGGTCATCTCGACCCGGGCGTTCATCGATCGGTGCCTGACGGAGCCGCTGCGGTACTACGGCGGCATCATGGCCCCGTTCACCGCGTACCTGATGATTCGCGGCACGCAAACGCTTCCCCTCCGCGTCGAACGCCACAATGCCAACGCCCTGCGGCTGGCGCAGTGGCTCGAACAGCACCCCGCGGTGGCGTTTGTCAACTATCCGGGGCTGCCCTCCCATCCGCAGCACGCCCTTGCGAAACGGCAAATGACGGGCGGCTTCGGGGGAATGGTGTGCTTCGATCTCAAGGGCGGAGTCGCGGCAGGGGCGCGGCTGATGAACGCGGTCCGCGTGTGCTCGCTCGCCGTCAGCCTCGGCGACGCGCGCACCCTCATCACCCATCCGGCCTCGACCACCCACAGCGTGGTCTCGCGCGAGGCGCGGCTGGCGCAGGGCGTGACCGACGGGCTGGTGCGGCTCTCGGTCGGGCTGGAGAACGTCGAAGACCTGATGGCGGACCTGGAGCAGGGATTGTAATGGGGTCTGACCCCATATAGCGAAAGGTGATGGGGCCTGACCCCATCGACTGACTTCATGCAGCATGATGCGATTGCGGTTGTGGACTTCGGCGGGCAGTACGCGCACTTGATCGCGACCAAGATCAGACGTCTTCACGTGCTGGCGGAGATCCGCCAGCCCGAAGACGCGGTCGAGGCCTTCCACCGCTACAAAGGGATCATTCTCTCGGGCAGCCCCAGCCTGTCATCGTTCGGCGAGGACTCGGCGTACACAAAGGCCATCTACGATCTCGATGTGCCCATCGTCGGCTTCTGCTTCGGCCACCAGGAGATCGCCAAACACTACGGCGGCACGGTCGTCAATGGCGGGCGCGAATGGGGACCGGCCGACCTGCAGGTGGTGGGCAGTTGCCCGATCTTCAAGGGGCTCGGCACGACTGAGCGAGTCTGGATGAGTCACTTCGATTCGGTGACCAGTGTCGGCCCTGGCTTCGAGGAGGCCGGCTACACGACGCTCGGCGTGTCAGGCACACCACACCGTTTTGCGGCGATCAGTTCAAACAGCCTCCGCCGATATGGAGTCCAGTTTCATCCCGAAGTGGACAACACCGTGCACGGCACCGAGATGATCGCCAATTTCGTCTTCGGCGTCTGCGGCTGCCACCCTTCGTGGACGATGGAGCGGTACGTCGAGGAGCGGGTGGAACAGGTTCGGCGGCAGGTGGGAGACCAGTCCGTGTTCCTGTTGGCCTCCGGAGGCGTGGATTCGACTGTGGCGGCGCGAGTGCTTGGCATGGCGATTGGGCCGGAGCGGCTCCATCTGCTGCACGTCGACAACGGATTGATGAGGAAGGACGAAAGCCAGGCCGTGCTCGACACGTTTCGGCAGTTCGGTCTCGATCGGAATCTCCATTTCGTCGATGCGACTGACGCGTTTCTGACCGCGCTCGACGGTGTCGTTGGGCCCGAGCAGAAGCGGCGCATCATCGGCGACACGTTCATCAAGGTGTTCGAGGACGAGGCCAGGCGCCTGGGCATCGAGGGCCACATGCTCGGGCAGGGCACGATCTATCCCGATACGATCGAGACGGGCGGCACCAAGCGGGCCGACACAATCAAGACGCACCACAACCGGGTGCCGATCATCGAGCGGATGATTGAGCAGGGCCGCGTGGTAGAGCCCCTCGCCGATCTGTACAAAGTCGAGGTGCGCGAACTGGGTGAGAAGCTCGGACTGGCCCACGATCTGGTGTGGCGTCATCCATTCCCTGGGCCCGGACTCGGCGTGCGGCTCCTGTGTTCGACCGGCGTGGAAAGCCGGGACGGATTCGACCAGACGGAGCCGGCCGTCGCCGCTGTGGCCGCCAGATTCGGAGTGGCGGCCATCGCCCTGCCGATCAAGTCGGTCGGCGTCAAAGCCGACTTGCGGTCTTACGAGCACCCCGTGCTCGTGACCGGGCAGGCGCCGTGGGAGACGCTGCTCGAACTGGCAGCGGCGCTGTTTCGTGAAGCCCCCGGCATCAACCGGTGCATCTGGAATCTCGGAGCGGTTCCGCCGGCACGTGTGCGACCGCTGGCCGCAACGGTCACTCGGGCACGGCTCGACGTGTTGCGCGACGCCGATCACCTCGTCATGGACGGCCTCCGCCGTCACGGCATCCACGAGGCGATCTGGCAGTGCCCGACGGTCATGGTGCCGATGGAGATTGATGGACGCGGCCGCGAATTCGTGATCGTGAGGCCGATCCACTCCGAGCGCGCGATGACGGCGACGCCCGCCGAGCTGCCGGCTGCCCTGCTGAGCGAGTTGCGGGATCAGGTTCTGCGGCTTCCGGGCGTGAGCGGTCTGGCGCTCGACATCACCACCAAGCCGCCGGGAACGATTGAGTGGGAATAGCCGCCTTCGCCCTGAGCATCTCGAAGGGCTACGGCGCCCAAGGCCGCTAGAACCCCTGGTGCTCGGTCCTGGCGATGATCTCGTCCTGCAGCGGCCTGGTCAGGTCGCAAAAGTAATCGCTGTAGCCCGCCACGCGCACGATCAGGTCGCGGTGCTTTTCGGGATGCCGCTGCGCCTCGCACAACGTCTCGGCCGTCACGACGTTGAACTGGATGTGATGACCGCCCATGCGGAAGTAGGCGCGGACCAGATGCGCGATCTTCTCGAGCCCGTCTTCGCCCGCGACGACCTGCGGCGTGAACTTCTGATTCAGCAGCGTGCCGCCGGTTCGCGAGTGATTGAAGCGGCTCGCCGACTTCAGCACCGCCGTCGGGCCCCGGCGGTCGGCGCCCTGCACCGGCGAAATGCCGTCCGACACCGGTTCGTACGCCTTCCGGCCGTCGGGCGTCGCCCCCGTCACCGACCCGAAATACACGTGGCACGTCGTCGACAGGTAATTGACGTGATACTCCCCGCCCCTGGTGTTGGGTCGGCCGTCGAGCGTCTCGTGCAACAGATCGCAAATAGCGACCAGGATCGCATCGGCGTAGGGATCGTCGTTGCCGTAGCGCGGCGTCGCGTTCCAGAGCGTTTGACGCAGGGCTTCCCTGCCCTTGAAGTTGGTACGCAGGGCGTCGATCAAGGCCGCCATCGTGATGTCGCGGCGCTCGAAGACGTGCGACTTGATTGACGCGAGGCTGTCGGAGGTCGTGGCGGGCCCGACCGGCATCATGTAGGTGGTGTTGTACCGGGCGCCGCCGTCGTTGTAGTCCTTCGCTCGATCGATGCAGTCGTCAATCAGGATCGACAGGAACGGCGCCGGCATCTCGGTCGCGTAGATCCGCTCGATCACCTGATTGCCGCGCACCTTCACGTCGACAAAGTGCCTCAGCTGTCGGCTGAACGCGGCGAAGGCCTCGTCGTATGTCTGCCAGGCGATCGGGTCGCCGGTCTCGATCCCAACCTGCGCGCCGGTGCGAGGATCGAGCCCGTTGTGCAGGGTGATCTCCAGCACCTTCGGCAGATTGAAGTACCCGGTGAGGATGTAGGCCTCCTTGCCGAACGCGCCCACTTCGACGCACCCGCTGGTACCGCCGCACCGGGCGTCCTCGAGCGACTTGCCTTGGCGCAACAGTTCCTCCACGACGACGTCTGCGTTGAAGATCGACGGCTGTCCCCAGCCCTTTCGCACGATCTCGGCCGCGCGCTTCAGAAAGCGATCGGGATTCCGCGAGCTCAGCTGGATGTTCGACGAAGGCTGCAGAATCCGCATTTCGTCAACCGTGTCGAGCACGAGATACGTGACGTCGTTGACACCGTCAGCGCCTTCCGGGGTCAGACCGCCGGAGTTGATGTTGCAGAAGTCCGTGTACGTGCCGCTCTCGGCCGCCGTCACGCCGACCTTCGGCGGCGCGGGCTGGTTGTTGAACTTGATCCAGAAGCACGCCAGCAGCTCGCGGGCCTGATCCTCGGTGAGCCCGCCCGACTGGAGGCCCGCCTGGTAGAACGGGTTGAGGTGCTGATCGAGCCGGCCGGGGCAGAATGAATCCCAGGTGTTCAGCTCGGTGACGACCCCCAGATGGATAAACCAGTAGGCCTGCAGCGCCTCCCAGAAATCGCGCGGCGCGTGGGCGGGTACGCGGCGGCAGTTCGACGCGATGCGCTGCAGTTCCGCACGGCGCGTGGCATCCGTTTCGGCGACCGCCATCTGTTCGGCGAGTTCGGCGTGGCGTTCGGCGCTGCGGATGACGGCTTCGGCGGCGATGCGCATCGCCGTCAGCTGCTCGCGCTTGTCGAAGGCTCGCGGGTCCGCCAACAGATCCGTTGCGGCCAGCTTGCTGTCGATGCGGCTGATGAAATCGCGCAGGCCGTGCCGGTAAATCTTGCCGTCGACGACCGTGTGGCCCGGGGCTCGCTGCTCCATGAACTCGGTGAACACGCCGGCCTCGTACGCCGACTTCCACTCGCCGGTCATGTGGCCGAACATGATGTCGCGAATCGATCGGCCGCGCCAGAATGGAATCACGTCCTTCGCGTATACCGCACGGACGTCATCGGTGACCGAGAAACGGATCTTCTCGCGGCGGTCGATGATGTCGAGATCGCCCTGCGAGTGACAGCACAACTCGGGATAGGTCGGCGTGCCCTTCGGGGACGGCCCGCGTTCTCCGACAATCAGTTCGCCCGGATTGATGCAGATGGTCTTGTGCTCGAGGACGTACGCCAGCGATCGCGCACGGGCGACCGGCACCGATAGCCCCGCGGCATGGTCACGGTAGAACCGCGTCATCAGTTCCGCACGTTCGCTCGAGATCCACGGCTCGGCCTTCAGGCTTTGGTCTCTGAGCCGTGATACGCGATCGGTCATGGTCTGCCTCCCGCTGCGGCCTGCAGGCCGCAGTCGGTCAAAATGCGTACGGCGCGGGCGCGGTCGTCGCCCGATGGAGGTTCGGATCCGGAAAGCGCATATTCGCGACCGAGCGCCGGGTACTTGCCAGATCCCGCTCGATGGTACGGCAGGACGTCGATGCGTGACAATCCAATCGACCGGACAAAGCGCCCCAGTTGTGCGATATGGTCCGAACCGTCATTGACCTCGGGCACCAGCGGAAACCGCACAATGACGTTCGCCGTGCGATCGGCGAGCGCCGCAAGGTTGGCGAGAATCTGGACGTTGGACGATCCGGTCAACTGGCGATGACGCGCGTCATCGAGGTGCTTGAGGTCGAAGAGGAGTAGATCGGCGCGATCCGCGACGCGGGCCAGCGCCTCGCTCGGGGCGGCTCCGCACGTGTCAACAGCCGTGTGGATGCGACGCGCCCGGCAGCCGTCGAGCAGTGCCATCAGGAACTCGGCCTGCATCAGCGGTTCGCCCCCCGAAAACGTCACGCCGCCGCCGGACTGGTCGAAAAAGATCGTGTCCTGCGCAATCTCCTGAAGCACCTGCGACTCGGTCATCACGGATCCGACCCGCGTCCGGGCACCGGTCGGACAGCCCTCGGCGCAATCGCCGCACCGCCGGCAGACCGACACGTCCATTACCGGCTGGCCGTCCATCAGGCGAATCGCGCCCAATCGGCAGTCGTCCACACACTCGCCGCAGCCGATGCACCGATCCTGGCGGAACATCAACTCCGGCGCCGCCGTCTGGCTCTCCGGGCTGTGGCACCACGTGCACCGCAGCGGGCAGCCCTTGAGGAACACAGTCGTGCGAATCCCCGGGCCGTCGTGCACCGCAAAGCGCTCGATCTTGAGGACGTTACCGGTCACGGAAATCAGAGTATCATGGCGCCGCCGCCTTCGCCGTTGGCTACGGCGTGCCAGGGGCACGGGAACGGCCGCGTCCGCTTTTGGCGGGAAGGCGGGGGTCTGGGGTCGGGGTTAACTATTAGCGTTCACCGGGAGTGACCAATGAAGAACATCTGCTGGACCTTGATTCTGCTGTCCGCGTTGGCATTCGTCATCGGGACGTATCTGGCTTTCGCAAGAATTGGATTTTTGCTCGGGCCGCAGGGCTACTGGCGTGGCGCGATCGGTATGCTGATGTTCGCCATCGCTCTGCGCCTGATGGACGACACGAAGCGATGAGCGCGCTGCTGAGCCCGCTGTCGTTCTCGGGCCTGACCCTTCGGAACCGGATCGCGATGCCGCCGATGTGGTCCGGCAAAGCGACCCCCGAAGGCCTGGTCACCGACGCCATCGTCGAGTACCACCGCGTCCGCGCGGCGGCCGGCTGCGGCCTCGTCATCGTCGAGCATGCGTTCGTGCATCCGCGGGGGCGGCATAGCGGCACGCAGCTCGGTGTCTTCAGCGATGCCTGCGAGGCCGGCCTCACCAGGCTGGCCTCGGCGATCCGGGCCGAAGGCGCTGTCGCGTGTCTGCAGATTTCGCACGCAGGCTCGCGCACGTCATCCAAGGTGACGGGCGGTCTGATCCCGCTCGGGCCGTCGGCCATTCGCCATCGCCGAGAGCCTCACGGAGAGGTTCCCGAGGCGGCCACCCGCGAGCAGATGGCCGGCGTCGCCAACGCGTTCGCCGACGCGGCCGGGCGCGCGCAGAACGCCGGATTCCAGGCGGTGGAACTGCATGCCGCTCATGGCTTCCTGCTGTCCCAATTCCTCTCTCCGTTGACCAATCTCCGGAATGACGAGTTCGGCGGCGATGAGGATCGACGAGGGCGGGCCGTTCTCGACGTGCTCGCGGCCGTCGGTCAACGCGTCGGCGCATCGTTCCCGGTGTTTGTCCGGCTGGGCGCTCACGATGAATACCCGGGGGGCTTCCAACTCGATGCCGCGTGCCGGATGGCGGAACGACTTGCCATCGCCGGAGCCGCACTCATCGACGTGTCCGGGGGCCTGGCCGGATCGGATGATCCCGGGCGGGGCCCGGGTTACTTCGTGCCCTACGCCGCCGCGATCAAGAAGACCGTCACGGTGCCGGTGATGGTGGCGGGCGGCATCGCCGACCCCGCGCACGCCGACCGCATCGTCACGACTGGTGACGCCGACATCGTTGGTATCGGCCGCGCGATGCTCGACGATCCGGAGTGGGCAGCAAAAGCGATCGCCGCGTTGGGGAATTAGATTCGCGAGGCCGACCGATTTGGCGATTGGCCGACCGGCTGGACTCAACCGGCGGTCAGTTCCAGAAGGTCGAAGCCTTCCCGGCCAGCCGCCGTGCGCAACCGGTCGTCGAGTGTGACGAATGTCAGTGTGGATGGCCGGCGCTCGGCGCACGCGAACGCTGCGGCAAGTTGGAGAGCGTCTGCCGCCCGCAGCGGATGAACGCGCAGCAACCGGCGCGCCGTTTCCCGGATTTCGTCTCGCGGTTCCACCTGCACCCAGGCCGCTGCCAGCGCGTCGAGCCGCGCGAACGCGGTGGCCGCATCTTTCGCCGACAGCGCGTCTTCGCGCTCGAGCCTGGCGATAGCCGAGGCGCATTCCACCGGCGTGCCCCACCAGACGGCAACCTCCGGATCCTGCAGGTAACGCTCGTGAATGAGCCCGGTCATCGGTTCGGCCGCCAGCAACGGCACAAGCGCCGAGCTATCCCAGAACCTCATCGCCCGTTCCGGCGCTCGTCGATGATCGCGTGGCTGAGGCTGAACCCGCCCTTGGGAGACGGCGGATCGGCGGCGAGGATCCGCTTGGGCGGCGCGGAGCCGGCGGACCTGACCACACCCTGGCGCACCAGCCGCGCGATCCGGCCGTCGGAACTGTTCCGGCCCGGGGCAGAGACCGGCTCGAGCCTGGCGACCGGCACACCCCGATCCTCGATGACGATGGCGTCGCCGTGGCGGACGCGATCGATGAGCGCGCTCAGGCCGTTCTTCATTTCGGTGATACTAGCCCTTTTCATATGGCTAGAATAGCCTTTTCTGAACGATGCCGCAACCGCCACGGGGAGGTCTGTCGTTCCGGGCCGCCGCCCGCTCAAGCCGTCAGTCCGCCCAGAGCGCGCTCAGTTCCAGTTCGATGTCGGCGAACGGCTCGACGCGCACGACTTCGGCGTCACTGTGTGTGGCCATGATCGTCCAGCGGCCGTTGTCGAGCCGCAGCACCTCGAGCGTCCGATCCAGCGGATCGAGCAACCACGCGTGGCGCACGCCTTCGCGGGCGTAGACGGCCAACTTCTTGGTCCGATCGAGCTTGGCCGTCGAGGGCGACAGAATCTCGCAGATCCAGTCGGGCGGCATGGTGAAGTGGGCCGCGTCGGGCAACTGGGGCATACGCTCCCGCCGCCACCCGGCGAGGTCGGGCACCAGCACGTCGCGCCCCAGATGGAGTTCGGGCTCGTCGAGGATCCACCACCCGCCTGGTCCGCCGATTCCATGGTCGTACGGTCCGCCGATCCGGATGCCGAGCGACGAGTACGCCCGCGCGTGCTTCGTCGCCGGTCTCGGCGTGGCGTGCAACTCGCCATCCACGATCTCCGCAACCATGATGTCGGGGACCTTCATCAGGTCGTCATACGTGGCGGGACGATCGAGCGGAGGCACACGCGGCATCGGCTGCATCATACATCGTCGTCTTGCAGGACCGATGCCGCCGCGGATTGTCGAGGAAATGCTCGAGTTCCCGTGCGTTCCTGGTAGTGGCGTAGCAGAAACTGCCAGATCATCAGGCGCCAACTGCTGCAGCTTCTGCGATGTCTGGTCGGGGGCTACGTCCCCTGGACGCGACCTCTTCGCAGGCGCGGCGCGACGATGAGCGCGGCGCCGTAGAGAGCCATCGCGATAAACAGGGTCGCGGGACGTGAGGTGGTGAAGTCCTGGGCCACCATCTTCAGCCCCGTCCCGATCAAGAGCGGATAGACCAGCCATCCCCACTCTCGGAACCGGTCGTGGCGGCCGATCCAGGCCACGACGAGCGTCGCCAGTGCGAGCACTCCGGTGCGGACCGTGGCCAGGATACCCGGGTCCACGCTGCGGTCGGTCAGCGCTCCCATCACGGGGGCGAGGTAGCCAACGACGCAGCCCCCGGCGGCCCACACAAAGATCAGGATGATGACGAACCTCGGCCCGCTCGCGAATGCACTGCCGTCCGACTCCGGCTGCACCGAGGCCAGCCCTGCCGACAACGCACCGGCGGCGAGCACCACGAGGATGGCGGCACCCGGCATTGCCCACGGCCCGACGGCGGCCCCGGCCACTGCCCAGGTGCAGTAGTTCAACGTGCCGGACACGATGCCGGCCGCAACGATGTAGGCTGCGCCGTGGAGCAGCATAAAGAGGCGTCCAACCCGAGACCACAATCCGGCCGCCACCACCGCGAGCCCCGCGAACACTGCGCCGAGCCACTGCTCGCCGACCAGGAGCGTGAGGCCGGCAACCACGAGCACGAGCGCGAGCGTCGTGTAGAAGTACACGTTGCGGCCGCGGTCTTCGCGCCGGTCGATAAACGCAAAGGCCACGCCGTAGCACGCCGCCCCGAAGATCAGGTTGGCGACTCCCAGCATCGTCGGAAGAGCGCCCGTGGCTCTGGTCACCGAGACGGCGCCGCCAAAGCCGACAATCAGGGCGAGCGTCGTTTGGACGACCTCGAAAGGAATCACGTTGCGCCCGCGCACGAGCGTGCGGATCGCGATGCTGACCACGTACGCGCTCAGCAGGGACAACTGCACGACCATGGCGATCTGTGGTGCGTCCAGATGTTCAGGCGCCAGCGCGCGCATCGTCACTCCGAGGACGACCATGTCGGCGGCCAGCGCCACAGGCCACCGGATCGCCCGCCAGTCGAGTGAGTATCCCATCCACAAGGTGGCCACGCCGAAGGCGATGAGATAGCCGGCAAACGGCACGACGACGCCCGTCTTGGCCAGCATGAAGATGCTGGTCGGCAGCGCCACCATGACCGTGACCCACGCGACCGCGTGCAGACGCCGGCGCCACGCGACCGCAAGCAGGCCGGCTGTCAACACGGCGATGACCAGGGCGCCATCCGCGCCGGACAGGACTTTGAACTTGGTTGTGGCTTCGAGCAGCAGCGGGAACGCAACCATCGCGGCCGCGATCGCGTGAAACACAGCGCTCGGCACGTGCTGGCGCGCGCCCGCACGGTCGGTCAGTCCGAGCCACACCAAGCCGTACGCGAATCCCAGTGCGACGCCGACCGGTTGATCGAGCACCCCTGTGTCGGTCATCGCGCGCAGGAAGAATCCGCCGGCCAGAACGAGAAACAGTCGGCCGAGGAGGGACACGACGAGAAGCGGATCGCGCCAGCCGCGGGAAGCGGCAACGGCCGGAGCCGCCTGCGCCTGGGTAAGGGCAGACTCTTCGGCAAGAGCGTCAGACTCGCCGGTCTGACCCGCGAGGCGCCCGGCCTCCAGCGCGTCGAGGCGTCGCTGAAGCGCCAGCATCTCTGCACGGAGTGTGTCGACCGTGGACTCGAGACGAACGATCCGATCGTCCACGATTCCTCCCTGAGAGCTGTGCCCGGAACTCACTGCTCTCGCCGGGCAATCCGAAGTCGCAGGGGCACGGCATGCCGTGCCCCTACCGGAAGAAGAGCCGCACGGGTGCCATCAACTCGAGCCGCCTTCGGACGAGGATGTCGCACCGCCCGTCAGACCTGCTTGATCTGCGGCTGTTCGTCGTGTCCCCACGGTGGCAGCAGGCGAATCAGCACCCACAGAATCGCGAATGGCAGGAGCATCAGCAGAATGGCCGGCAGCAGCCCTTCGCGCGTCGCGAACTCCATCTTGTAGCTGGTATAGCCGAGGAAGCTCTTGGAGAACAGCTGCCCGCCAATCACGACGTTCCACCGCATCGCAAAGATCCCGATCATGGTGAGGATGCCGGCAAACACGTAGATGGCGCGCCGTGCGGGCTCCTTCAGTCTGACCAACTGCGTGATGCCGAGCATCACAATCGGCAGCACGGTCCCGATGAGGATCTGCACGACGATCTGCGACGTGAACAGCTTGGTCTTCACCATGAAGTCGAGCGCCCGGAACGACTCGTCCGACTCGTAGATGCGCTGGATCAGATCCACCATCTCGAGCGTGAAATCGACGACGAAAGCGTAGAACAGGTACGTGGCAATCGTGTCCACGCACTTCATGTCGACGGTCACCTTCCGGTACCAGCACGTCGCGAAGTACATCAGGAGAATGCACGCGATCCCGGACGTGATGGCGGAGAACAGGAACACGATCGGCATCAGCGGCGTGGACCACCACGGGTTCGCCTTGATCGATCCGAAGATGAACCCCACGTAGCCGTGCAGCAGAAACGCCGACGGAATCCCGATGACCGTGAGCGTCTTGCCGATCCGGTCGTCGAGCTTGAGCGCCGACTCGCTGATGTTGTCGGACCAGAGCGCCATCGCCCCGTAGACCAGTCGCAGCCATCCCTGGCTGGCCCGCCATTTCAGGACGATGTCCTTGCGGTAATCGAGCCAGATCTCGAGCACGAGCACCGCCATGAGGTACCAGAGATAGACGAAGCCAAACATCGCCATTGCCGACGTCGTGTGCGGCGTCAGGTACATCTCGAGTGATCGCTCGGGATGTCCCAGATGCAGCTGCAGCGGCAGCGGCGCCACCAGCAGGAACGCCAATGCCGTCAGCAGCGCCAGGCGGTAGGTGGGCTTGACCGCCTGCACATTGAAGACGCGCTCGAGCGAGGCGAGGATGAACGCGCCGGCCACCAACCCTGTGATGAACGGGTAGAGGACGATCAGCACGCTCCACTGCAACTCGAGCTCGTTCGGATAGATGAACCCTTCCACACCGTTCATGGTCGTTGTCTCCTACCGGACCGAGCCGTCGAGGCCGTTGTAGTACACCTTGGAACCCGTGGCCATCTGGGGCTTCAACACCTGCACCTTGTGGTCGCGGAGAAACGCGTGGATCGGATCCTTGGGGTCCTTCAGATCCGCCAGTGTGCGGGCGCCGGTCGGGCACGTCTCGCAACACGCGGTGGTCAGGCCCCTGGTAATCCGGTGATAGCAGAGCGAGCACTTGTCGACCGTCTCGGTCCGCCGGTCGATGAAGCGGCAGCCGTACGGACACGCCTGCACGCAGTACCGGCAGCCGAGGCAGTAGGTCTTGTCGACCAGCACGACGCCGTCCGGACTCTCGAAGGTGGCGCCCACCGGGCAGACCTGCACGCACGGCGAATGCTCGCAGTGGTTGCACAGCTTGGGCACGAAGAACATCTTGAGGTTCGCGCCGGTCACCTCGTGCTCGTGGAACCCGGCGTAGCCGCCATTCGGCGATTCGACGCGAGGGTGATCGAGATCGGCCGTGTCGACGACGTAGCGTTCCACCCACGTCCGGAAATTGCCGTCTTCGAGCAGCACATCGTTCTCCGTCTTGCAGGCGCGCACGCACGTCCCGCAGCCGATGCACTTCTCGATGTCGATCGCCATCCCCCACCAATGGTCGTTGGTGTTGTAATTCGGCGCGCTCTCCGGCGTGCCAGCCAGCACGTGCTCCCAGGCCAGCGCGGCCGAGGCGGTGAGGATGAGACACTTGCCGGTCTGTCCGAGAAAGGTTCGTCGGTCCTGGTTCATCGCGGTACCTCGTCAGGAGATCTTCGGGTTGTGCGGCTGGACGTGGCACGCCGTGCACGGGCCTTCGGGTGCGTGTTCGGCCGGATCCACCTGAGGGAACGTCTTGGGTTTGGAGATGCTCGCGGTGTGGCAAATGATGCAGGTCTTGCGCGGATCCGGCCTCTGGGGTTTCGACTTCGCCGGATCGTCGGCTTGCGCGTGTGACGCGAGCGCCCCGTGGCACGACTCGCACGCCACCTTGGCGTGCCGTCCTTTCGCGCGGATGTCCGCCTGTTCCGTGTGGCACATCATGCAGGCTGCCTGTCCGGCGAACTTCAGCGGGCGATCCATGTTCTGCTGAAGGGCCCCTGGATTATAGGGGCCCAGCAGGCCGTAGTTCTTCGGCACGAAAATCGACCGCAGCAGAAGAAACATCATGATGCCGACGAGGAACAGACCAGCCATTCGAACCAGATGGCGATAGTCGCTAGGGCGAGGCTCCATCACAACCTCCGAAGGTACAAATCGTCCGACCGGGGCCACAGGCTCCGATGACGAAAATCGGCAATTCCGGTCGAGACAGGCATTCTATCTTGCAACTCCCAATCCCGAACCCCGTCTATGCACGACTCCGCCAGAACAGGTAGGCGGGCACACCGAGCAGAATAATCCCCAGCCCGTACATCGCGTTGGCAAACTGGCTGATCAGCGCGTTCGCAGAGATGAAGAGGGCCGCCAGGACAAACAGGATCGGCGTCACCGGATATCCCCACGTCCGATAAGGCCTGGGCAGGTCCGGACGTGTGCGGCGCAGCACGATGACGGCTGCCACTGTCAGGCCGAAGAAGATCCACTGGCCGAAGACGACGAAGTCGGCCAGCGTGCCAAACGTTCCGCTGACGCTCAGCACCATCGCCCAGAGTCCGGTCGCCAGAATCGAGATGTGGGGCGTGAGGTATCGCGGATGGATGTCGCCGAAACGCTTGAAGAACACTCCATCGCGGGCCATCGCATAGAACACGCGCGGCGCGGTCAGGATGTTTCCGTTGGCCGCTCCCGTAATCGAGCACAGGATGACCAGCCCGAGCACGGTGGCGCCAAGCTCGAACCCGGCCGCCGACATGGCTTCGCTCGCCACCCGCTGGGCGCCGACGAGCCGGTCGAACGGCAGCACATAGAGGTACGCAAGATTGGCGGCCAGATAGAGCGCGATGATGACGAGGGTCCCGGCGAAGAGGCCGAGCGGCATGTTGCGTTCGGGATTCTTGATTTCCCCCGCGCTGAAGCTGACGGCCTCCCAGCCCTTGTACGCCCACAGCGCCCGCTGCAGCGCGAGGCCGAACCCGCCGATCAGGGCAGCGGTCATCGGGGGCGACGGCGGCTCGACGAATCTAGCCGGTAGCCCGTGCGCGAGCGCCAGGATGCCAATCGACACCGCCAGAATCGCGGCGAACTTGATGAACATCAGGAAGTTCTGCACCCGGGCGCCCCACCGTGTGCCGGCGTAGTTGATCGCCACGAGCGTGGCGATCAGCACGATGGCCACCGACTTGGTGCCGAACGTCGAGAGCGGGCCGGTAAACTGCGGCAGGTACTTCTCGGCGAACGCCATCGACAGCGTCGCGATCGCGCCCGAATCAATGACGAGGAAGAGCGTCCATCCGAACAGGAAGGCGATCGGCTTGCCGTACGCCTCGCGCAGATACACGTACATCCCGCCCGCCTGCGGGAACGCCGCGCCCAGTTCCGAGAAGGCCAGTGCGCCGAAGAACGTCAGGACGCCGCCGACGATCCACACGGTCATCACGAGCACTGGCGACTGGACGTAGCCGGCGATGGCCGCCGGGACGATGAAGATCCCCGATCCGATGACCGTGCCGATCAGGATCCCCATGACGTCCACGAAACCGAGCACCCGCGGCAGCTCCCGCGGGGCGCCGTCCGAGCCAGTCGTCTCGATTCGGTGTGTCACCGTCGGTTTCTCCTGTCAGCGAGGGGCTCCCGCCGCCCCCGCAAACAACGAACGGGCCGTGGACAAGGGGTCTCCCCACCCACGGCCCGTGAAGTATGCAACAGAGACTGGCTGCCCGCCTACGCGGCCCCCTTCGGCATCACCGCTTCGGCCTGGTCAGCCGCTCGAACCCGGTACCCGCCTTCGCCAAGGCTTCGGCGGGCTAGCCGCTCGAACCAACGGCTAGAAGGTGATCCGCGCCTCGCCAACGATCTGCCGTTTGATGATGTCACCGAATACGTGCTGCTGCATGTTCTGGTTGAAGATGTTGTTCGCCTTCACCGTGGTGGTCAACTTGCCGCCCGCCCACTTGACGCCGAAGCTGCCATTGACGCTCGTGAACGCCTTGGTCCAGCCGATGTACAGCGGGGCCAGCACGTCCTTCCAGTACGCCTTGTCCTGATAGGACACCGACGCGGAGCCCACGAAGCGGTCGAGCACGAAGTTGAGGCCCGCGTTGGCCCGATTGCGGGGTGGCAGGTTGACGTCGGCGATGGTGTAGTTGGCGCCGGAGGGCTTGGGATCCGGCTGATACGAGTAGTTCGCATACGCGCTCACACCCTTCGCCAGCACCGCATCGAAGCCCATCTCCACGCCGGTGGCTTTGAGCCGCCCCTTGTTGAGATAGGTGTAGTGGGACGGCAACGGTTTGCCGAGCGAGGCCATCAGGTCCAGATACGACGTGGGTAGCGGCCAGCCGGGCGGTACGTTCGTCGAACTGTAGGCCTGATTCGCCTGGAAGAGCATGTCGTCCTTCGTGTCGTTGTAGTACCACGCGAAGCTGATCTGCACGCGTTGGGCGAACGTCCCCGTGTACCCGATCTCATACGCCTGGAGCGAGGTCTGTACCAGATCCGTGTTGCCCTGAGCCGGCATCGGGAACGTGAACACCCGGCCGGCCAACGTAGGACTGAGTAACCCCAGGTCGATCTGCTGCAAGATCGCCGTGTCGAGGTAGTTGTTGACCAGCGACGGCGCCCGATACGCCTGGTTGTACGACAGGCGGAACGTATGCTGCTCGCTCGGCTTGATCATGAACGTCGTGCGCGGCGAGATGACCGCCTTCTTCAGCACGTCGAACCGATCGATCCTGGCCCCGACCAGCCAGCGGAAATGGGGGCTCAGGAAAATCTCGTCCTGCAGATACGCGCCCTGCTCGTTGCGCGACGAGCCGCCCTTCGCCACCGAAAGGTCAAACGTGCTGTACCGCACGTTTCCGCCGTAGCTGATGACGTGGTGTGTCCCGATCGTCGAGATATTCGAGGCCGACAGATCGTAGGTGTAGGTCTTGAAGAGGAACTGGATGGGCTTACCGTCGAGGCCCACGGTGAGCATCGCCGGCGAATCGCCGTTCAGGATGTTGGTAAACGCCTGCACTCTGAGTCCCCCGCGCGAATAGTCCACGCGTCCATAGGCCACGCCGGATCCCTTCTTGATGTCGAACGGCCCGATGCCCGTGTAGACGATCCCGCTCGTGCCGCCATAGCCACCGCCGAAGGTCAAGCGAGACTGGCCATCAGGAAAGTCGTAGTCCACCCGCGCGTCGACCTTCGGCTGACTCGTGCCAGTGTTGACGTACGACGGGTACGCGGACTTGTACGCGTTGTCGATGGTGCCGACTGGCCGCGCGAACGCGTCCTGCCCGACGTACCCGAGCGACAGCTTGTAGGACCACTCCTGGTTGATCACGCCTCCATGGCTGAGGCTCGTGTAAAACGAGCTCCCGGCGCCCGGATCGGATGTCTGGCCGGGAGTCGTCCGATCGAAGGTCCCGAACCCCATCGTGACGGTCGTCCCCTTCATCTCGCGCGGCGACTTCGTGATGACGTTCACCACGCCGCTCATCGCGTTGGCGCCCCAGACGGCCGATGCCGGCCCGCGCACGACTTCAATCTGCTTGACTTCGTTGAAGTTCAACGGCAGAAAGTCCCAGCCGACGAACCCGAAGAAATCGAGATACACGCTTCGGCCGTCAATCAACGCCAACTGCCCCGTGGACAGCGTGTTGGTCGCGCCGCGGCTCGTGATATTCAGATCGCGCGCCGACGTCTGGGACACGTTGACACCGGCCACCGCGCGAAACAGCCCCGCGTAATCGGCTGCCGACTTGGTCGCCAGCGTCTGGGCGGTGATGACGCTGACCGTCGCCGGCGCGTTGACCAGCTGCTGTTCAACCTTGGAAGCCGTGACGACGATCTGTTCCTCGAACTTCGGCGTCTGGGCTTCCTTGTCCTTCTTCTCTTTCTCCTTCTGCTGCTCGGCTTCGGTCATGCCGGGCTTGGCAACCGGAGGCGGCGCCTGTTGCGCGGCCTGCGTCAAGGCCTCCGACGCCACCGGTGCCGGCGAGGGCAAATTCTGGGCAAACGCTGGGACCGACGCCGTCAGTACTGTCAGCAGGACGGCGAGTGCACGGGACGCCATTCGGACCTCCTCTTGAAACAAGACAATCCTTCCGGGCACCCGGGGGCGCCACCCTTCCCGCGCTTGGGGTCGCAGGATCGGGTCCATAAACCAGAGTGTTGGCAGAAGCTGTCGCACGCCTCGCGACAGTAACCGTGCCACTATACAAAAGACGGCGCAAATTGTCAGCGAAACATTCCCGAACAAGCGTTCGGCAACCCTGCAGAATTCGTCGCTAGTAGCCGGACTGCAGCAGCGCAATCACGAGGGCCACGGTCAACGGACTCACCGCCGTGGTCACCACGACGACGGCCGTTACAAACGTCGGCGCCACGTCAAACTCGAGCGCCAGGATGGTGGTAATCACCGCGCTCGGCATCGCGGACTCCACGATGACGGCCTGCCTGGCGCCGCCCGTCAGACCGAGCAGCGCCGCAAGCGCAAACCCCAGCACCGGAGTCACCGCCAGGGTCAGCACGGAGGCGGCGGCCACCAGTCCCGGACGCGCGGGCCAGGCGCTTCGCTCGAGCTGCATCCCCAGCACCAGCAGCATCGTCGGGATGGCGGCGGCACTCAGGAGTTCGATCGGCCGTTCCACGCCGGTTGGCAGGCGCACCCCGGTCCACACCACCAGAACCGCGGCCACCAGACCCCACATGGCCGGCACCTTCAAGAGGCCTTGCGCGGCGCGTCCGATGCTGCTCCGGCCGCTCGACGCGACGACGATGCCCACCGAGTACATCAACATCGCGCTCGTCACGAAGTACACGACCGCACGGGCCAGGACATCGCGGCCGAACGCGAACAGCACGACGGACAGTCCGTAGTTGCCGGCGTTCGAGAACATCACGACGATGAGGAATGCGGCAAGTCCCGGCCGATCAAGCCTGAACGGGATGGCGGCCACACGGGCGACCACCCCGAGCGACGCGACCAGCAGCAGCGTAAAGGCGACGATCCGCCCGAATTCGCCGGCGCTCAGATGGCTGGTGACGATCAGATTGAACACCAGGCAGGGCGCCAGCGCGTTGAGCGTCACACGGGACAGGACGCGCACGTCGATGCGGAATCGTCTAGCGAGAACGAACCCGACGCCGGCAATCAAAAAGATGGGCAGGATGTCGTCTGCGAGAATCGTCAGCAGGAGTTGCATAGAATTGGCGTCCACGGTAGCACAGCCGGGAATTCGATAGAATAACCGGGCTAGTTGTTTTCGAGCAGTGTCTCCGAAGTCTCTGTTTCTGTGTTGAGGTGAACCCGTGACCAGACGCTCGCTTGTTGCTGCTCTCGTCCTGGCGCTGTCGGTGCCTGCGCTCTCCATGGCCCAGACCACGGCGAGCCTCACCATCCTTCACACCAACGACACACACGGTCATCTGCTGCCTTTCAGCTACCCGACCGTCGTCGCCCAGGGGTCTGAGGAAGCCAGGTTGAAGGAGAAGCGGAACATCGGCGGCATCGCCAGGCGCGCGACGCTGGCGGCAGCGATTCGCGCCGATCTGGCCAGGAAGAAGATTCCCGTGTGGTTGATTGACGCCGGCGATTTCTCGGACGGCACGCCGTTCTCGACCGAGTACCACGGTGAAGCGGACGTGGCTGCCATGAACGCGGCTGGATACAACTTCGCGACCATCGGCAACCACGAATTCAACAACCCGATGGCCCAGACCAGGAAGCTGGTGGGTCTGGCGAAATATCCGATTCTGATGGCCAATGCGGTGGACCGGGCCACGCGCAAGCCCATCGGTCAGCCGTGGCGAATCGAGAAGATCGGCACCGTGCGTGTCGGGTTGTTCGGCATGGTGACGCGCGAGGCTGCGCCATATCCCGCCGGCAAAGAAGGCATCGACGTCCTGGACGAGATCGCCACCGCGAAGGATGTGGTGAAGACGCTCCGGAGCCAGGCCGATATCGTCATCCTCATCTCGCACTGCGGCGAGGAACTGGACAACAGGCTCGCGGCTGAGGTGCCCGGACTCGATGTGATCGTCGGCGGTCATTCGCATTCCCGCCTGCCCGTCGGCGAATTCGTCTGGCACTCCGACGATCTCAAGGTTGATGACGTCAACGGCACGATCATCGTTCAGGCCTTCCAGTGGGGCGGCGAACTGGGCCGCCTGGATCTGCTCTTCCGCCGGGGCGCGAACGGATCCTGGTCGGTCGATCGCTACCGTGAACGGCTGCTGCCAATCACCGAGGCCATCGCCGCGGATCCGACCGTCGCAGCGGTGGTGGACAAGTTCTGGCAGCCCATTGCGCAGCGGTTTGGCCAGGTGGTCGGACAGGCGGTGGCCGACTTCAGCACGCGCGGCGATGACGAGGCCCCCTACAACCTGGTGGCCGACGCGGTTCGCGAGATGGTGGGTGCGGAGTTCGAACTGGAGAACGTCGGGGGCGTGCGCGCACCGCTCGTGTCGGGACCGATTACGCGGGCCGATCTGGTGACGATGGATCCATTCGACAACACCGTGATCACGTTCAAGGCGACCGGGCGCCAGATCCGCGACATCCTCAGCCGCTACACGCCGTACGTGTCGGGCCTGCGATACCGTCTGGTCTCGGGCAAACTCGCCGATGTGACGATCAACGGTCAGCCGCTCGACGACGAGAAGACGTATGCGGGCGCGACCAACTCCTACTTCGCCGGCGTCGCGCTGAAGGGGATCACGCAGGAGAACACCGGCCGGAACAGGCTCGATGTCGTGACCGAGTACGTGAAGAAGAAGGGCTCGGTGGAACCAGCATACGACGGCCGGCGAGTGATTATCGGTTCGCGGCGGTAAAGCCGGAGAACGCTCAACGCAGCGTGGCCTCTGAGAAGACGTCCGCCTGGAACGTCAGCAACTGCGCCGTCTTGCCGCGCCACGCGTCGGTGGGGAGTCCCGCCTTCAGGGCGAGATTGTCCAGCAGTTGCTCCCGGTTCCACTTCTGCTCTGTTGCCACCTGGGGAAGAAACACGGCTGAGCGATCGCCGAGGCGCAGGATGACACCATCGCGCCCCACAGCGATGGCGCCCGGACCGGCGACCTGGCGAGGCGGCGTCAGCACCGACACTTCGATGTCGATCTCGCCGAGTTCGCCCGCGCGAACGGGCTCGAACCGCGGATCCCTGAAGGCGGATTCGAAGGCCATCGCCGAGACCAGGCGAACCAGCGTCCCCTGTGCCTGCAGGCGCCCGATACACCCGCGCAATTCCCCGTGTTTCTTGAGCGTGACGAACACGCCGGATTCGCGCAGCAGTCTCGATGACCCGCCGCGCGGGAGCGGCACGGTGTCGCTGGCGAGATACCGGCTGATGGTCTCTCGCGCCAGCCGAAGCAGCAGACGCCTGTCGGCCGCGTCCAGCGCGCGCGTGGCATCGGGGACAGCGCGCGCGAGCGCCTCAACGTCGCTGCCGCGTTCTTCCCCCCGGCTGAACACGACGGCGCCGTAGCCGACGACGCGGCCAGGCTCTCCCAACACCGTGTCGCCTGAGTTGGCATAACTCACCACCGTCCCGCGGGTGGCGCCGAGCGATCGCGCGGCTTCCATCACGACGCGGATGGCTCCTTCGCCGCATGCCCGCGTTGCCAGATTCCCCGCGCGCACGTCATCGGTGCGGGCGAACGCCCGTCCGAGCCGGTTCGGGTCGAGGCTCGCCACCGCCTCGAGGGTATGTGCGTCAACCACAACGGCATCTGGCTGAGCCGGATAGTGGGAGAGATCCGAACTGGCGACGAGCACCGTGCGCCGGCCCTCCAGCGTCTTCGCGAGAGCGCGGCCAAACCGCGCGCACGTTGCGGCGTCGGACGGCCCGACCACGATCGGCACGATCTTCGCGTGCGGCAGCACCGTCTGCACAAACGGAATCTGGACCGCGATCGAATGCTCGCCTTCGTGAGCCGACGAATCGAAGACCGCGTCGATGCCCTCGTTCACGATGGCCGCCGCCAGCGCGCGATCGACGACGGCGCTCCCCAGCGGAGTCAGCAGATCCGGTCCGTCGTACACCGCCATGCGCTGGTCACCTCTGCCGGTGTGATTGGCGCCCAGTATGACGACCGTGTCGAAGGTCCGGCCCGCGAGTTGACGATAGCCATCTGCGGCAATCGGGCCTGAGAAGACGAAACCGGCATGCGGCACAACGATGGCGACAGGATCGCTGGAACGCGACGCGACGGCGTCTCCCAGATAGCCATCGATCGCCGCTCGAAGTCTGGCGGGGTCGGCTGGATAGAACGCCCCCGCGACGGTCGACGGCGAAATCGGCGACACGGATGGGCCAACGGCGGTCGCGCACGCCATCAACGGAAGCCCGGCCAGCAACAACCAACCGATTCGCATCGTGTGCCTGATCCTACTCCGCCCCGGGCGCCTGACAACAGCGTGCTTCCCCCATCGTGGACGTCGAGGGTATGCTAAGGAGCCACCCGTCAAGGATCCATATGGCTCATTCCGATTCGAAGCATCTCAAGACCGACAGCAAGCTGATTCACGCAGGCGCCCATCACGACGCGTTTGGCAGCGCCACGGTTCCGATCTACCAGACGTCCACCTTCTCGTTCGACAACGCGCAGAACGGCGCGGATCGGTTCGCGGGCCAGGCCGAAGGCTTCATCTACACGCGTCTCGGCAATCCGACGATCGCGGCGCTGGAGCGGCAGGTGGCCGAGTTGGAAGGCGGATTCGGAGCGGTCGCCACAAGTTCTGGCATGGGCGCGGTGTCGTCGGTGTACATGGCGCTGCTCGACAAGGGTGCGCACATGGTGGGCACGGCCGGGGTCTACGGCCCGTCGAGAATGCTCGCGGAACAGCACCTCTCGCGGTTTGGCGTCGAATCGACGTGGGTGGATTCGACCAACCTCGACAACGTCCGCCTCGCCATGCGGCTCAACACGAAGATCGTCTATGTCGAGAGTCCGTCGAATCCGGGCATGGGTGTCACCGATCTGGCCGGCGCCGCGGCCATCGCGCACGAGGGCGGCGCGGTGCTCGTCGTCGACAACACGTTCGCCAGCCCTTACCTGCAGAATCCGATCGAGTTTGGCGCCGACGTGGTCCTGCACTCGGTGACGAAGTTTCTCAACGGTCACGCCGACGTGGTCGGCGGCGTCATCGTCTCGGCGACCGAAGCGCTGCACCGCCAGATTCGGTCGATGATGATCATCCTCGGCTGCAATATGGATCCGCACCAGGCGTACCTGGTGATCCGGGGCATCAAGACGCTGGGCGTCCGAGTGGAGCGCGCGCAGGCCAATGCGATGAAGATCGCGCGCTGGCTCGAGTCGCATCCGAAGGTGGAGTGGGTCCGGTACGTCGGTCTGCCGTCGCACCCGCAGCACGAGCTGGCGGCGCGCCAGATGAAGGGCTTCGGCGCGATGATCAGCTTCGAAGTCAGAGGCGGGCTCGAAGGCGGCCGCACGGTGATGGACGCCGTGAAACTGGCGACGCTGGCCGTCTCGCTCGGTGGCGTCGAGACGCTGATCGAACACCCCGCGTTGATGACCCACGCGAGCGTGCCGCGCGAGCATCGGCTGGAAGCGGGACTGACTGATGGGCTGATTCGCTATTCGGTCGGCATCGAGGACGCCGACGATCTGATTGCAGATCTGGCGCAGGCGCTGGACCAGATCAAAGATTGAGTGCGCGAGCCGGCCGGCGAACGACCGCCGTCCGCGCGACGACGTCGTGCAGCGCGCGGTGCTCATCGGTGAAGATCACCGTGCTGCCGGCCACGACCACCAGTGTCGCCAGCGGCACCAGCGCACCGACAAACCACACGCCCGACAGGCCGGCCGCAGCCCCCAGCAGCAGGTGGCAGTTCTTCACCACGTAGCGCCCCGCCCGCACGCCGGCCGGGGCCGGCCGCCCGTCGTCGCCGACCACGACCAGGCCCAGCACGACCTTGCCGAGCGTCGCAGCTGTCCACGCTTCGAGCGACATGTAGAGGGCGCCGACCAAGGCAAAGCCGACGATGATGCCGGCCAGAGCCCCCACAAACGGGTCGCCGGCCAGAGCACTCGCCCAGCCCGCGTCGTCTCCGGCCGGTGCGTTGAGCAGCCCGCCGACGCTGGCGCCCAGGATTGCGCAGAGCCCGGCGATGATGCCGTAGTCGATGGCCGTCGCCGCAAATCGCGGCCAGAAACCCACGCGTCGGAACGTCTCAGTCATGAGAAGAAGCACTCCCGGAGTGATTATGGGCGATCAATCACTCCGGGAGTAATTATGCTCCGCGCGGAGTGGGGCGCGGCGGCCGGGCGACGGCGTGTTACCCTACCATGGTGACCGTTCCGGGAGGACGTCCGGCGTGAAACGCGAGAGCCGCATTCAACTGACAATCCTGTTTGTGGTCCTGCTGGTGGCGGTTGTCTGGCCGTCGCTGGCGGACTACTACACCGACTGGCTGTGGTTTGGCGAAACCGGATACCAGCAGGTCTTCGCCACGAGCATCGTCACGCGCCTGGGCCTCGGCGCGGTGGTTGGTGCTGTCACGTTCGTGCTGCTGTTTGGCAGCTTCCGCCTCGCGCTGCGGTATTTCGATCAGCCCTATCTGGTGCTGGGGGTCTCACCCGCCGATGGCACACCCGTCGTGCTTCAACGACGCGGCGTTGCGCGGCTGATTGGCGGCGTTTCAGTGCTTGGCGCCGTCGGCGCCGGCATGGTCGGATCCGCCCAGTGGATGACGTGGCTGAACTACCGGCATGCGACCTGGTTTGGTGATCGGGATCCGATTTTCGGTCAGGACACCGGGTTCTACGTGTTCCAGTTGCCCTGGCTCGAGTTTGTCCGCGGCGTGCTGCTCGTGGTGATGGTGGCGGCGCTGGCCGGTTCGGTGCTGATCGCGCTGCTCCCCGGACGTGTGGCCGGCGGCAACGGACCGATGGCGCCGCTGCGCGTCGCACGCCGGCACCTGTCGCTGCTGGCGGCGGCGGTGTTGCTGCTGCTCGGCGCGGGCGCCTACCTCGACGCGTTCGGTTTGGTGCTCTCCCGTCACGACATCATTGTCGGCGCCAACTACGCCGATGTGACTGCCCGCCTGCCCGCGCTGCGCATCCTGGGTGTCGTGTCGATAGTCGGGGCGGTGATGGTGGCGGCGCACGCGTTCGCCCGCCAGTCGTGGCTGCTGCCGGCCGGCTTTGGCCTCTACGCCCTCACGTGGATCGGGGGCGCCGTATTTGCGACCGGCGTCCAGCGCCTCGTCGTCACGCCCAACGAACAGGTCAAGGAGACGCCCTACCTGGCGTACAACATCGCCGCGACGCGGAAGGCGTTTGCGCTCGACTCGGTCGAAGAGCGGCAGGTGTCTGGCGACGCGCTGCTGACCAAGAAGGACATCGCCGCCAATCAGGCGACCATCGGCAACGTGCGCCTCTGGGATCGGCAGCCGCTGCTCGACACGTTCGGGCAGATTCAGGAGATCCGCACGTACTACGACTTCGGCTCGATTGACATCGATCGCTACATCGTCAACGGGCAATACCGGCAGGTGATGCTGTCGGCGAGGGAGCTGAACGTCGAGAATCTCCCGTCGCGCTCGTGGATTGCCGAACACCTCACCTTCACGCACGGCTACGGACTGACGCTGGGCCCGGTCAATGAGGTGACGCAGGAAGGCCTCCCGGTCCTGTTCATCAAGAACATCCCGCCGGAATCGTCCATCAACTTCAACGTCAACGAACCGTCGATCTACTTCGGCGAGTTCTCGAACGACTACGTGTTTGTCGGCACGCACGCGCGCGAATTCCACTATCCGCGCGGCGACGAACCGTTCTACAAGAGCTACGACGGGCGCGGCGGCGTGTCGGTCGGATCGCTGGCCCGGAAGATGTTCTTCGCCAGCCGGTTCAAATCGTTCAAGATCCTGCTGAGCGAGGATCTCACGTCCGAGAGCCGCATCCTGTTCCATCGCAACATCATGGAGCGGGCGACGACGATTGCCCCGTTCCTGTCGTTCGACCGCGACCCCTACCTCGTCATTGCGGATGGCCGCCTCTTCTGGATACTCGACGGCTATACGACCACCGATCACTATCCGTATGCGGCGCGCACGGAATCCGGCATCAACTACATCCGCAACTCGGTCAAGGTGGTGATTGATGCGTACAACGGCACGACCACTTTCTATCTGGCCGAGCCGAACGATCCGGTGATCATGACCATCAGCCGGATCTTTCCCGGTCTGTTGCGTCCCTTCCACGAGATGCCGGCGGAGCTGCGGCGGCACGTCCGCTACCCGGAGGGCATCTTCGCGATTCAAAGCGCGATGTTCGCGACGTACCACATGACGCACCCGGCGGTCTTCTACAACAAGGAAGATCAGTGGGAGGTCCCGGCCATCGAGTCGACCGGCACGGCGACCGCGCCCATGGAGCCGTACTACACGATCATGCGGCTGCCGGGCGAACGGGACGAAGAGTTTATCCAGATGCTCGCCTTCACGCCGCGCCGGAAGGACAATCTGGCGGCCTGGATGGTCGCACGCAGTGACGGCGAGCATTACGGCAAGCTGTTCGTGTTCCAGTTTCCGAAGCAGAAGCTCGTGTACGGGCCGCGGACCATCGCGGCGCGCATCAATCAGGACCAGACCATCTCGCCGCAGATCACGTTATGGAACCAGCAAGGATCGGAAGTGATCCAGGGCACGCTGCTGGTGATCCCGATCGAGGACGCGCTGATGTACATCCGGCCGTTATATCTCCGATCGGCCGGCGGCAAGATCCCAGAGCTCAAACGGGTGATCGTCGCGTACCAGAATCAGATCGCCATGGAGGAGACGCTCGAGCTGGCGCTCGACAAGATCTTCCGGCGCGGAGTGGTCATCAAGTTGCCGGACGCCGAACCGGAGGCCGCAGCGACGGCCGTGCCCGACGCCACGGCCGAGACGCCGATCGACGGGCTGGCCGGCCTGGCGCAGCAGCACTACGAGCGCGCGCTGCAGGCCCAGCGCGAGGGCAACTGGGCGCTCTACGGCGACGAGATCAAGCAGGTGGGGACGCTGCTGGAGCAGATGGCGAAGAAGCAGGGGCCAACCGCCGCGACGCCACCGCCCGTGAAAGCACCGAAGCGGTAGTCAATCACATCACCCACGCGTATCCCAGCTTGACGAAGAACGTCCGATCCTGTCTGAGCAGATCCGCCGACTGGCTCGCCGACGCGTTGTCGGAGTAGCCGGCGAAGAGCACCGTTTGAGGATTGAGCTTGTACGAGAACAGATACTGGGAGAACAACCTGCGGCTGTGTCCATCGACGGCCGTTGCGTACAGCGACGGGTCGCGCGTGATGTCCGTGTACTGGAGAATCGCGCGGACGAAGGTGCGCACGTTCAGGTGATACAGCATCCGCAATTGGGTGAGGTTGGCGCGATAGAGCCTCCCCTGCTCCACCGACAACTGGTCGAGGTTGTAGCTGAGGCGAAGGCTGACCCGCGCGACAGGGTTGTAGTCGATCTGAGGACCGAACTGCAGCGCCTGCGTCGCCTTCCTGCCATTCGAGAAATCGACTCCACCGCCCCAGCGGCCGGTCAACTGGATGTTCAGTCCGCTGGACGGCTTCACGCCGGCGTAGAAGTTGGGGCGGGGGTACACGTAGCGAACGCCCTGAAAGACGACGATGTCGCGTGGCATGTTGAACTGGAGGGAGGTCTGATACGGTCCCGTGTAATTGACGAACGCCGCCAGCGTCTGGTCGGTGAGTGTCCAGCCTGAGTCCATCGACTGCCACCCGCGCGCCCCGATGTCGATCGTGTTGAACCACGAGCCCACCCCGCGCTGGAACCTGCGCTGGGCCTGGCCGAACACGTTGCGGAAATCGACGCGCGGCACGTACCCCGTGTCGCTGCGGAACCCGGGGCTGTACGATTCGTAATCCCCGAACGCCGCCCAGGTCCGGCTCATGTGCTGGTAGTCCACCCACACCGCGTTGCCGCCGATGCTCCCGGCGGGCTGGCGATCCCGGGTCACGATGTCCCCTGGGTACGCCGTGTCGCTTCTGAGGTACTGCGCGCGAACCGCGTCTGCCTGGCTGATGCGCCAGTAGCCGTCCAGACCGACCTGGCGGTTGTGGTAGTCCTTGCCCTCACGTCCCGCGTACAAGGCGCCGATGGTCGACCCCGGCCCCACGTCCCGCCGATACCTGCCGACCACCGTGGTGACCGCCTCATCGATGGAGTCGAAGTCGGAGCCTTGGTTTGACGGCAGGACGAGGTTGTTGAGGCGATCATGGGTGACGAAGAGACCCACCGCGTTTGAACCCTGTTTGCCTGTCAGCTTGGCGCCAAAGTAGGGATCACTCACCGTGCGCGTGAAGACCGATTGAATGGGCGTCGTAAAGAAGTCGAGTCCCTCGAGAAAGAACGGGCGCTTTTCCGGATAGAACAGCTGAAACCGATTGTTGACGTCCAGCTGCGCGACATCGGCTTCCACCTGCGAGAAGTCCGGGCTGATCGTCCCGTTGAAGGTCATGTTCGGCGTCACGCTCCACCTGGCCGTCACGCCTGCCTTGGCCTTCACGTCACCGGATGCGAGTGAAGTAGACGACGAGTCCGCGATGGCATCGGTGCGGCCGAAGGTCGCGGTGGGATCGAACTCCAGGTTGCGGCCCTGCGCGAGGCCTGCCAGCCCGGAGATCTTGTTCTCCTGGCACAGCAGGCAGCTCTTGTTGCGATCGCGAAAGGCCGAAGTCATCCGGTGCCGGACGTTGCGGGGCCAGGATCGAAATGCCTCGAAGCCCCACGTCTGCACACCCGCGCCGGGCTGAAACCGGAGCTGTTTGAGCGGGAGCGCCATTTCGATGATGTAGCCATCCGGCGTAATCTTGCCCACCGCGGCCCACATCATGTCCCACGAAAAATCCTCGATGCCGTCCTGTTCGCTGAAGACCGCGTCGGCCTGCACGCCGAGCGGGTTGACGCGGAACTGGAACGCGCGACGTTCGTCGTTGAAGGTGTCGATCATGACGCCGATGTGGTCGTCGAGGATGAGCGTGTCGGTGTCGTCGCGGTCCATGAGGTGCGCGCGGATCTTACCCGGTTCCGGATCGAACGAGCGGAACGCGATGTAGAGGCTCGTGCCGTCGAAGGTCACCAGGCACTCCGTCTTGACCGGCGGCGCGATGCCGTCGCCTGGAGCCCACTCGTACGGCAGTGGAATCACCGCCGCCTTGGCCCACGCGTCTTCGTCGAGCACGCCGTCCACTTTGATTTCGGAGGTGGCGCGGGTGATGGCGAACGTCGCGATCGGCGGCACCGCCCGGGCGGCCGGTTGCGGCGCGGCTGGCGCCTGCGCGGCCGGTTGCGGCACCGTCTGTTGCGCCGACGCGCGGGTGAGCAGGAACGGAGACAGGATCAGCAGGATGGCGACAACGACGGCACGATGCGGCATGAAACCCCCACGGCGACGGCGAAGCTACAAGTGTATCGACTCGCCGCCGAATTCATGAATCGAAAGGTTTAGACGCAGGCGATGGGGAACTGGTTCGCCCGCCAGATCGGGCCCGCTTCAGAACCGTGGTTGCGCCGGACGTGCAACCCCGGTACGATGAGGGGGTTGTCGGGGCGTAGCGCAGCCTGGTAGCGCACCTGCCTTGGGCGCAGGGGGTCGCTGGTTCGAATCCAGTCGCCCCGACCATATTTCAGCGGGGCGATGGAGGTTCATGGCAGCAGTTCCAGAGCCCGAGTGAACCGAGGGCCGATTCGGATCGCGCCGAAATCGCGCCGATCAGTTGTCAACACCCGATAGACCTCCCGCCGCTCGGCAACAGCCGCCACGGACCCGTCAACCAGCCCCATGCGGAGGTCCGTGAACTTCGCGTCGAACTCGAGCGCTCGAACGATGTCGGACGCCAGCGGGAGTTCGTACTCGTAACGCGTCCGCCCGTCGAATATCTCCGCGACCAGCTTCCTCATGGCCGCCCGGTCCTCTCGCAGAAAGTAATCCACCTCCGCCAGGACGAGCCCCGGGACGATGACGAGGCGGGCGGAGGTCAACACGGCTTCGTAGTCTGGGAAGCTCGGACCGCCCTTGCTGTCGCGGGCCAGCGCCCGAAGCAGCCCACCGGTGTCAGCGATGATGGGCGCCGTCAATCTTCCAGGCCCCGGAACAACTCGGACTCATCCCCCAGCTTCGTGTCCGTGCATTCAAACAGACGCGTCGACGGAGGACGCCGGCCTGGGTAGTAGCGCGCAGCCACCACGCGTCGACGGAGGACGCCGGCCTGGGTAGTAGCGCGCAGCCACCACGCGGAGGCCCTTCCGGACGAGCTCAGATGCAGAGAGCCCTGCGGCCCGCGCACGCTTCAAGGCGCGTACATCCTCCTCGCCAAGACGAATCGTCGTCGAAATCAACCGTGCCATACATTCACCATACAACAGTCACGTCGGGAGAGCAACGGCACGCGGACGGCATCGCCGTGCCAGGTTGGTACCTGGTCGGCTGATTGCAACGATAGCGGCCGTCAATGTGAAACCATTATTGGCGGCTGTATACAGCCTGGTCGGGCGTCACACCACCGACCACTGGATCGTGAACAGCGTCTCGGTTCCGGTCCGCTGTGGCAGCCGGCGCTCAGTGGTTACGCATACACTCGGAGCCATCGGCCAGTGTCGAACGTCACCGTTCACCGTCGAAGAGTCGAATAAGCGCCTCGGCGTTTCCGAGCGCGTCGTGTACTGGATGGTGATCGTGTTTCGTCCGGCGCAACCGCTTCCACTTCTGAGTGCTTCGAAAATCACCCACCAGCCCCGCGTAGAAGTCCGCGATGCGCCGCCCGGAATGCCCGAACGGGTTCTCGCCGAAGTAGCGCCAGAAATAGAAGTTGATCCACTGAAAGTCGTATGCCGGGTTGTCTGAAACGAACACAACAGGGCTTCGGGGAGCCAGCCATTCCCGGAACTGACGAAAGGTGTCCTCAGAGCAGTCGACACCATGAAATGTCTCCACACGCCCTTCCCGAAGCGCGTTGACATCGACTGCGCCGAACTCCGTCATGTCACCGACGGAGGGCGCTCCAACCCCGAAGGGCGCTTCGCAGTCAACAATGATCAGTCTACCCATTGGCGATCACCGTCCGTTTCATGCCTGCGTCCAGCTTTCAACCGGCTTGGTCGAGAATTCCGAGGGCACTCGCAAGGGTCGCCCCGACCACGATCTAGAGGTTCTACAGCAGGCGATGCTGCGCCTGAATCCGTTTCGTCTCGCGCGCGCTGATCCTGGCCTGCTTCGCCCGCGAGGGCCACGACTTCACCGCCCGGTTGACGTCCTTGAGAACCCGCGGAGCGGTTCCGATCCCGAAGCGATCCGCGACGGCCAGCAGGTCGTCGCGGACGATGTCAACGAATTTCCCGTTTACGGACATGAGGTGCTGGCAGGTCCACTCCCCTCGCGGGTTGTGCGCGTAGATCACATCGTAGGCCGGCGCCAATTCCCAGACACTCCCCTCGCGCAGGAGAAACGAGACGTTCTTGGTATGGTCGTCGCAGTTGGCGGCCATGATGTTGAACGCGACGCGGCGAAAGGCCTCCTCCTTTGCGAGATAACCTATTTGCAGGCGGTCAATCGTCAGGAACAACTGGCTGACGTCGTGAGTCGCCTTTTGACGATAGTCCAGGTGCGCCATCGCGCACAGCGTCTGGACGTGATGCCTGGTGTTTCCATCGCGATCGAAGCGCCTGGTCATGAAGTGGGCGCGGCCATTCTCCTCGAGCAGTCGGCTCGGCGACATCGCGATGCCGGCTGAGCGTGCCATCAGGTAATAGGCGTACTCAATGCGGCCGTAATCCCGGCTGACCCCAAGTTCGATGTCGGCGCCCAGCCCGTCGAACTTGAGCAGCCAGTGCTCGAACCCTGGGGCCACCTCAAACTGACCTGCGCGAATCTCTTGAGTCGTCGGATTCCAGGCGATGGCCGCCTTCGCGCGAGCCCCGCCGGCTGAGGTGCCGACATGAATGATCTGAGCGAGGGCGGCTTCAGCGAGCGCATCGCTGCCCAGGTCGCCCCGCACGGCGCGCCTGGCGCTTTCCACCAGCGCTGACATCTCGAGTGCCGTCGTTGTCGCCTTCGACGGCCCGCGGACGGGCTTGAACTCCAGGGCGCCCATACTGCGCTTGCCCATGTACGCAAGCCGGTCGAGCGACGTGATGTCCGACTTCTCCACGCCGTGCACCGCCATCCAGGCGTCGATCAGATTGTTGCCGAACGAGTCGGGAAGCGCGTCTGCCACCAGGCCGGGCAACCCCAGATAGGTGGATTCCGGAAGAGCCGGGAACACGAACGGCTCCCGCGCGGCCCCGAGCGGCATCGTCAGCGGCGCGAGTTCAATACCGGACCGAACGAACGCCGGCGCGTACTCGAAGGCGTAGCACCCCAGATTCGGATCAAGCGCGACGGCACCAGCCCGCTGCCCCCAGATGCGAACCTCGATCGCGTCGACCGGCTGGTACACGGGTACCCCCTACGTTCGCTTCCTGGAGGCGCGTTGGCGCGTTGGCTTACGCGTGAGGGCCAGGAGCGGGCTGATGGAGACTTGCGGACAGAGGGCGTCGAGCCAGTCTTCGCGGCCGAGAGCCCGCAGCACCTTCAGGAGAGATCGCGTCGTGCCGCCCTTTCCGGATTCGAGGTTCTTCAAAGCGTTGAGGGCCACGCCCGCACGCGCGGCAAGGCGCTGCTGGTCAACGTTCTGGCGGAGCCGAAGCGCCCGCAGCCGCTGCCCCAGCAATACTGCCATTTGGTCAAGTGTTTGTGTAGCCATTCAATAGACCTACTTAAGTCTATTCAATGTAATTATCTATGTCAATGTACCTATATTAGTCCGTTATTAAACAAATATCATGAACCCACTGCGGTCCTGCCGGAATGCCGTCGTGTGTCTCTGCGGGGGCGTGACATTCTGGCGCTGGCGGCATACGCTGAGGTACGGGACATCACCAGACAGGCAAACGTCAGATCGATAACTCTATGGAGGGTCGGCGGGCGGTCCAACCCGGACGCGGGTATTGACCGCCCCGATTCAAGGAGGACGGTCGTGCGACGAACAACAGTGGCGGCGATCGGGATTCTGGCTCTGCTGCTTGCGCCATCTGCAGCCTCGGCGCAAGGGTATCTCACGCCGTTTGTCGGCGGGAACTTCGGTGGCGATACGGGGACAACGCTCGACCAGAGCATCAACGACACCTCGAGACTCGCGTTTGGCGTCCGGCTTGGCGCCATGGCTCACGGTATCTTCGGCGCCGAAGCCGACATCGGATACACGCGCAACTTCTATGGCATGGGGAGCATCTTCAATTCGTCCAATGTGCTCACGGTCATGGGCAACCTGGTGGTCGGCATCCCGGCTGGGCCCGTGCGTCCGTACGCGACCGGAGGCGTCGGCATCATCCGACGGAACATCGATTTCAGTTCTATCGAGAGCGCGGTCAGCTTTACCGATACACAGTTCGCCTGCGACATCGGCGGCGGGGTGAACATCCTATTCTCCAGGCATGTCGGCATCAATGGCGACGTGAGGTACTTCCGCAACTTCGGGACGGGCAACTCGTTCCTGGATGTCGCGAACCAGAAGTTCAACTTTACGCGTGGATCAGTTGGTCTGGTGCTGCAGTTCTGAGACAGGGGGGCGACGCCATCGACAACCCGGGCGAATGCCCCCAGATTCATCGTCCAGCACGGGCGGCGATGATGATGCCGCCGATCGCCCCCCACTTCTCTAGTCGCGACTCAGGATCTCTCGAACGGCGGCGGCCAGCTCATCGATGGAGAACGGCTTGGGGAGGAATCGTGTCCCATCCTCCACACGACCGCCGTGCGCGATCACGTCGGACGCATATCCCGACATGAACAGATGCTTGAGGTGCGGACAGAAGGACAGCAGTTCCTTGGCAAGCGTCTGGCCGCTCATCTCGGGCATCACGACGTCCGTCATCAGTAGATCGATGTGGTCGCCGTGTTCCATGGCCCGGCGGACGGCGTCGCCCGGGGTACCGGCCTCGATCACCGCGTAGCCCAGCCGTCGGAGGATCAGCGCCGTCAACTTCAAAACGCTCGGGTCGTCTTCGACCAGCAGGATGGTCTCTCGGCCGCGCTGGGGCGATTCCGCCACGCCTTCGGTTCGCGTCGCAATGGCCGTGGCGACATGTCGGGGCAGATAGACCTCGAGCGTGGTGCCCACGCCCGGCTCACTGCGCGCCTGAATGAAGCCGCCGTTCTGCTTGATTGCCCCGTACGCACTGGGCAGTCCCAACCCGACTCCCATGCCGACGGCTTTGGTCGTGAAGAACGGCTCGAATATGTGTGCCAGCGTTTCGTGGTCCATGCCGCAGCCGTCGTCGCCGACGCACAATCGGACATACTCCCCGGGAGTCACGCCCGCGGCATTCGCGCCGGCCGTATCGAGAACGGTGTTGCCCGTGGCAACCGTGATCGTGCCGACGCCGTTGATGGCGTCCCGTGCGTTCACGCAAAGGGTGGTCAGCACTTCGTCGATCTGGGACGGGGCCACCTTCACCCGCCACAATCCCGTCCCCGGCTGCCACTGGAGCCGGATGTTTTCGCCGATCAGCCGCTCCAGCATCTTGAGCGTGCTTGCCACAACCGCGTTCAGGTCCAGAACTCTTGGTGCGACGGTTTGTTTTCGCGCAAAGGCCAGCAGTTGCCGTGTCAGGTCGGCGGAGCGAGTGGCCGCCGTGCGGATGGCCACGAGGTCAGCGTGGAGTGGATCCGTCTGGTCCACTCCATCGAGAGCGATCTCGGTGTGGCCGAGGATCACGGTCAGCATGTTGTTGAACTCGTGGGCCACACCGCCAGCCAGACTGCCCACGAGTCCCATCCTCTGCGCCTGCTGGAGCCTGGCTTCGAGGGCGGCCTGCTCCTCCTCAGCCCTCTTGTGCCTGGTCGTGTCCTGGAAGAAACCGATGACCCTGCGGCGCTCTCTATCCATTTCTCCAATGACGCGCACCCACCGGGATTTGCCGCTCGCGGTGGTGACTTCCAATTCCATGTCAAGCGGCTGCTCAAGCTCGATGGCGCGCAGCACGGCCTGTTCAACGGCGGGTCGGTACGCGGGCGCATAGAAAGCAACTCGCCCGATCGCCGGCCGCCCGGAATCAACCTTCATCTGTTGGTTGCGGTAGAACTCGCTCGTCCATTTGAGTTGCTTCGTATCAATATCAAATTCCCAGCCACCGACGTTCCCTATCCGCTGTGCTTCTCCGAGCAGCCTTCTGTCCTCTTCCACGGCCTTCTCGGCGCGCCGGCGCTCGGTGACGTCCTCGACCAGCGCCTGGACACATGCTTGCCCACCGAGCTGCGTCTGCTTGAGTGTGAGCAGTGCGTCGTAGGGCGAGCCGTCCTTCCGACGGAACTGCACCGGATGGTTCTTGAGAATGCCCTCTTGACGGAAAAGCGCCTGAACCTCATCCCTCTGCCGCGGGTCGTAGTAGAGGTCGGCGACCGTGTCCAGTTTCTTGATGTCCTCGCGGCTGTACCCCCCGGGTTCCATGAAGGCCTCGTTGTACGCCACGAAGCGGCCCGCCGGGTCGACGACGCCAATGCCGATTGGCACGAAGTCACACAACGCGCGGAACCGTTCCACGTCCTGAAGAGACGACTCCGCGACCCGCGGATGTGTTTCCGCGGGAGGCTGGGACTCCGTGTTCGCCGGAGACGCATCGGCGTTCGTCTGGATGACCGGTTCGGTCCCGCCGCAATGTTCGGCGGGGCGGCTGGGTCGGGCATCGTTGCTTGTCATGAAAGCGGTCTCCGTTGGTAGCGAGACTTGTCTGAAACCTGGCGCGCTGCGGCGTCGAGAGGGAACGCCAACCGGACGCGGCCAGCCGACCGCTGCAAGCGGCCCGAAGGCATGGTCGCCGTTTGTGGGGGAACTGAACGAGCAGACACTTCTTGACTCGCCGGACGAGCTGACCGGCCGCAGGCGGAACTGTATCACATGTCTGCGCCGGGGGAGACTTCCGCTGTCGCGTTGCGACCCGGTAGGTGCCTCCGGAAAGCCTCGATAATGAGAAGACTCCGATGCTCGCCTCTCCTACATCGTCAGAAACATCCCGACGGCGGCGGCAGTCATGATCGCGGCGGTTGCCCATCCCAGATAACGCAACGGGCGTGAACTCACTCGCGTGCCCATGACGTCAGGGTTGCTCGTCAGCAGCACGACCAGGACAATGAGCGGAGGCGCCAACACCCCGTTGAGCACAGCCGAATAGAAGAGCATCTTTACGGCGTTGAAGCCGATAAAATCCAGGACCAGGCCGAGCATCATCGACACGGCGACGACCGCGTAGAACTTGCGCGACACGCTCGGGCGGTCTTCCAATGTCCCCCGCCACATTCTGGCTTCGGCCACCGCGTACGCGGCTGAGCCGGCGAGCACGGGAACAGCCAGCATGCCTGTCCCGATGAGACCGAGTGTGAAGAGCAGATAGGCTCCCCTTCCGGCCAGGGGCCGCAGTGCTTCAGCCGCTTCCCGCGCCGTTTCGATGTGTGTTTGTCCGTGCGCGTGCAGTGTGGCAGCGGTCGTCAGGATGATGAAGTACATCACGAGGTTCGAGAAAAACATCCCGGTCAGGACGTCCGTTCGAGCGACACGCAACTCCTGATTGGTCGCACCGCTGCGCTGTTTGACCGTCACTCTCCCCTGCGCACGCTCGTCTTCGACCTCCTGTGATGCCTGCCAGAAGAACAGGTAGGGTGAGATCGTCGTGCCGAGTATGCCGACCAGCGTTGCCAGAAACGCGCTCGACCATTCCACCCGCGGGACAAGGGTCGCGCTGAAGACGGCGCTCCAGTCCGGGCGGGCGAGGAAGGCGGCCGCAATGTACGCGAAGAGGATGAGGGTCAGCCACTTAAACACGCGCGCGATGCGACGGTATGAGGAGAAGAAGAGCAGGGAGACAATCAGTGCGGCGTACACCGGCGTCCAGAAGTGAGACTTGATGCCGGTCATCATTTCGGTCGCCTCTGCCATGCCTCCCAGGTCGGCGCCGATGTTGAATACATTCGCGACAATCAGGAGCGCGCAGGCGCCCCACAGCACAGCGCGGGGATAATGGCGCCGCACGACGCCAGCCAGCCCGCGCCCCGTGACCAGACCGAGACGCGCACACATCAGCTGCACGGCAGCCATCAGCGGAAACGAGAACAGCGCCGTCCACAGCGGCATGTAGCCGTACAACGCGCCGGTCACTGAATAGGTTGAGATGCCTGACGGGTCGTCATCGGCAGCGCCGGTGATCAAACCGGGGCCCAGATCGGCGAAGAACCGTCGGACTCTCTCCAGCGAGCGCGGTTTCGGTCCCGCCGGTTTCTCAACATCCGAGTTGGGGTTGTTCATGCGTTGAACGTGTCACTCACGGTCGTGGACGCGCCTGCGTGATCGAGCGAGCTTCGCGGGTGCGCCGCCAATCCTGCTAGCGCCGCGAACCGCCGAAGATGCCGCCCAGCACGCCGCGGAGGATCTGCCGGCCGACCTGGCTGCCGACGGTTCGGGCCGCCTGTTTGGCCATGGTCTCCACCATCCCCTGCCGGCGGGTGGTGCCCCACAGCAAACCGCCCAGCATTCCGCCGCCGGCTTTGGGTTGCTGCCCTGATTGGGCGGACCCGGCCTGCGTGGGAGCCGGCTGCGCGGTTGGCGCGATGGCGGCCGCGGCCCGCCGGTTCAGGATCTCGTACGCGGACTCGCGGTTGATCGCGGAGTCGTACTTGGCGCCAATCGGACTGCGCGCCCGCACGGCGGCGCGTTCCTCCACGGTGATCGCGCCCATCCGGCAGCGCGGCGGCGACATTAGCGTGCGCGCCACCGGCATCGGCACGCCGTTCTCCTGCAGTGTGGACACCAGCGCCTCGCCGACGGCGAGCTGCGAGATGACCGTCGTGACGTCGAGCGCGGGATTGGCCACGAACGTTTCCGCAGCCGTCCGCACGGCCTTTTGGTCGCGCGGCGTGTACGCACGCAGCGCGTGCTGGACGCGGTTGCCCAGCTGGCCCAGAATCTCGTTCGGCACATCATCCGGCAACTGCGAGCAGAAATACACGCCGACGCCCTTCGAACGAATCAGCCGCACCACTTGCTCCACCCGCTGAAGCAGCGACGCCGGGGCGTCGTCAAACAACAGGTGGGCTTCGTCAAAGAACACGGCCAGCTTCGGCTGCTCGAGATCACCCACTTCGGGCAGCTTCTCGAACAATTCAGACAGCAGCCACAGCAGGAAGCTCGAGTACAGCCGCGGTTTCAGGATGAGCTGGTCGGCGGCCAGGATGTTGATGATGCCGCGGCCGGTCAAGTCCGTACGCATCAGGTCGACCAGCTCCAACGCCGGCTCGCCGAAGAACGCCTTGCCGCCCTCGCGCTCGAGCGACAACATCGCGCGCTGGATGGCCGCCACCGACTGGGTGCTGACCAGACCCACCTGCGCCGACACTTCCTTGTGGTTGTCGGCGATGAACCCGAGCAGCGCGTGCAGATCGTCGAGGTCGAGCAGCAGCAGGCCCTGATCGTCGGCCAGCTTGAAGACGATCTCCAGCATGCCCTCCTGCGTGTCGTTGATCTCGAGCATCCGGGCGAGCAGTGTCGGTCCAATCTCGCTGACCGTCGTACGCACCGGATGGCCCGCCTTGCCGTACAGATCCCAGAACACGACCGGGCTTCCCTCGCAGGCGTAGCCCTCGACGCCAATTCGTTTGACGCGCTCCTGGAGTTGCTCGCTCGCGACCCCAGCCATCGCCAGCCCGGCCACATCACCCTTCACGTCCGCGATGAACGACGGCACACCCATGCGCGAGAAGCCCTCCGCGAGGACCAGCAGCGAGATGGTCTTTCCCGTCCCTGTAGCGCCGGCCACCATGCCGTGGCGGTTGCCGTACTTCGCAAGCAAATGGACCGGCTGCTCGGCTTTGCCAATGAGTATCTGTTGCACGCGCGTCCTCCGTGTTGAGGATGCTACCCGTTCGGGGGACGGGCTGCAACGAGGGAGCGGCCCCCGAATGTTCCCGCTTGACAATGTAGCTACATGTAGCTACATTGCCCGGCGTGAAGACTGTGGGCATCCGGGAGCTCAAGAACCGCCTCAGCGAATACGTCCGCGAGGTCCGGCTTGGCGAACGGGTGCTCGTCAGCGACCGGGGAACGATTGTCGCGGAGTTGCGTGAGGCGGGCGCGGATGAACACGACGGTGTGCCGTCGGGCCTGGCTGCCCTCGCCAGGGACGGACAGGTCACGCTCGCCTCGATCGACAGCCCTCCTTCCTACCCAAAGCTGCGGCGCGTGGCTGCGGGCCTCTCCACGCGACAGATCCTGAACGCCGGCCGAGGCGCCCGATGAGGCTCTACGCGGAGTCGAGCGCCATACTGGCGTGGCTTCTCGGCGATGCGGCCGCGGACCCGATCCGCGCCCTTCTTCAGCAGGCGGAGCTGGTCATCACGTCGGACCTGACGCTGGTCGAATGCGATCGCGCCCTGCACCGTGCGCAGCGCGCCACACAGTTGTCCGAGGCCGACGCGGCCGACCGGCGCGCCCACCTGAACGAAGCGGCGGCGGCCTGGCACGTCCTGCGTCTGCATCCCACGGGCGTCGAGCGGGCCCGTCGCGGCTTTCCCAGCGAACCGCTCGAAACGATCTCGGCGCTCCATCTGGCGAGTGCGCTCGTGGCGCGCTCGGCCATCCCGGGCCTCGCGGTGCTCGCGCTGGACGAAGATGTCCGGCGCAATGCCCACTTGCTGGGCTTCCGCGTGGTTCCGGCGACCACACCGTCGACGTCCAGTGAAAAGGCTGCGCCCGGCGTCCGCCAGCCCGCGCGGCCGATATCCGGCGGAGGAGGCACGGTATGACCCCTGCAACGCAGGATCGGCACAAGGTCTACATCGTCGACACGAGCGTCCTGGTGTCGGCACCCGAAGCGCTCCAGAACCTGACGGACGGCAATACCGTTGTGCTGCCCTTCCCGGTCTTGCAGGAGTTGGATCGGCGCCGGACCAGCGCCAATGGCGTCGGGTACACCGCGCGCCAGACCATTCGTTTTCTCGATCAGTTGCAGATGCAGGCGTCGCTCGACGAGCTCCAGCACGGCATTCCGCTCAACGGCGGCACGCTGCGCTTCCACCGCGGCGAGCTCGACATGACGCGCGCGTGGCCCGGCTTCAACTCGACCTATGCCGATGATGCGATCATCCTGCTGGCCGGCAGCTACCAGGAGGCGCATCACAACGAACCGGTCGTACTTGTCACCCGGGATGCCGCGATGCGCTGCAAGGCGCGGGCGCGCGGCATCAGCGCCGAGGACTACTACAGCGATCGCCCCGTCACCTCGCCCGACAAGTTCTACTCGGGGCGGGCGCGCATCGAGATCCCGGCCGAACAAGCCGGCCTGCTGTCGACGCTCCATCACGAACACCGCCTGCCGATGGATGCGGTGGCCGGGTTCACCGACGTCTCACAGATGTTCCCCAATCAGTGCTGCGAGCTGCACGTGCGCGGCAACGGCAAGAGCGCGTGGGGCATCTACAAGCAGCACGACGGCACGGGATACCTGCGGCGCGTCAACACCAAGGTCGGCGAACGCTTCGGCCCGTGCAATCCCGAGCAGGCGTGCGCCCGCGACCTGATCCTCGACGACCAGTCCCTGATCGTGTCGCTGGTGGGCATCGCCGGCACGGGCAAGACGCTGATCGCGCTGCTCTGCGCGTACGAGCTCTACCGCGCCAGCAAGATCTCGAAGATCGAGGTGTACCGCGTCAACGCGGAGGCCGGCCGTCAGCTGGGCTTTCTGCCAGGCGATCTGGGCGACAAGATGGCACCGTGGGCCAAGCCCATCATCGACAACTTCGATTTCATCATGCGGCGCCTGAACGGCGGCGCGCGCTGGACCAACCAGCTCGCGGAGCAGCAGGCCGACAAGGCCCACGCGCCCGTCCCCGTCGGTCCGACCGTGGACGAGTTGATCTCGAACCACACGCTCGAGATCTCGCCCATCAACTACCTGCGCGGCCGCTCCATCCATGACGCGGTGATCATCGTGGACGATGGGCAGAACCTGACGCAGGAAGACATGAAGCTGGTGCTGACGCGGGCCGGCGAGGGCGCGCGCGTCATTCTGACGGGAGACCCCGATCAGATCGACCGCGCCGAGGTGGATTCGTTGTCGAACGGGCTGGTGCAGGTGGTCGAGCGCTTCAAGGGCGAATCGTGCTTCGCCCATCTCACGATGAAGGACGTTGTGCGCTCGCGCATTGCAGAACTGGCGGCGAAACTGCTGTAGTGATGTGTGGCTGCCCGGGCCCTTGCCGGCCTGGCCCGGACAGGCGTACGCTGAACGGCTGACCCGGCAGCCTCACGAGGTGGATCTGATGTCTCGACTCGTTGAATGTGTGCCCAACTTCTCTGAAGGCCGCGATCGCGCCGTTATCGACGCGATCGCGCAGGCCCTCTCCGGCGTCAGCGGCGTGAAGCTGCTCGATGTCGATCCGGGCGCGGACACGAATCGCACGGTCTATACCTGCGTCGGTCCGCCGGACCTGGTCGCCGAAGCGGCCTTCCGCGCCGCGAGAAGAGCCACGGAACTGATCGACATGACGTCGCACCGCGGGGCGCATCCGCGAATGGGCGCGCTGGACGTCTGCCCGTTCGTGCCGGTGGCCGGGATCACGATGGAGGAGTGCGCGGAACTGGCGAGGACGCTGGGCCGGCGCATCGGCACCGAACTCGGCATTCCAGTCTATTTCTACGAGCACGCCGCGAGCCGGGAGGAGCGACGCAGCCTGGCCGACATCCGCGGCGGCGAGTACGAAGGGCTTGCGCGCAAGCTCGAGGATGCGAACTGGGCGCCCGACGCGGGCCCGTGTGTGTTCAACGCCCGTTCGGGCGCGACGGTGGTGGGCGCCCGCGAGTTTCTGCTCGCGTACAACGTGAATCTCAACACGCTCGATCGCCGGTTGGCCAACGAGATTGCGCTCAATATCCGTGAGGGAGGCCGCGCCAAACGGGATCCCCGTGGCGCGATCGTCCGCGACGCCAACGGCGAGTCGGTCAAAGTGCCAGGACGCCTCAAGGCCGTCCGCGCCATCGGTTGGTACATCGAGCAGTACCGCCAGGCACAGGTGTCGATCAACCTGCTCGACTACAAGACGACCCCCCTTCACGTCGTGTTCGAAACCGCGCGCGAAGAGGCTGAGAGGCTCGGCCTCGTCGTGACCGGGTCCGAACTGGTCGGACTGACACCGCTCGAGCCGATGCTCGAGGCCGGCCGCTACTTCCTCCGCAAGCAGGGCAAGTCGGCCGGTATGCCCGAACGTGAACTGGTGGAGATGGCCATCAGATCGCTCGGACTCGACCAGGTCGCCCCGTTCGACCCATCCAGGAAGATCGTCGAGTATCACTTCACGCCGCCCGCCCCGCTGATGGCCATGACGGCCTCACGGTTTGTCGACGAAGTCTCCACCGAATCGCCGGCCCCGGGCGGCGGATCGGTGACCGCGCTGATGGGCAGCCTGGGGGCTGCGCTGGCGACGATGGTAGCGAACCTGACGGTGGGCAGAAAGGGCTACGAGCCCGTCTGGGAGACGCTTGCGGCGTTGGCAGAAGAGGGCCAGCGCGTCAAGGACGCGTTGGCGCGCGCGGTCGATGAGGACACCAACGCCTTCAATCGTGTGATGGACGCGATGCGTCTGCCGAAGGGAACGGCCGACCAGAACGACCGACGGGCGACGGCGCTTGAGTCGGCGAACAAGCACGCGGCGGAGGTGCCGCTGCGGACGGCGGGGATGTGCCTGGAAGCCCTCCGCCTGGCCGAACAGGCGGCGCTTACCGGCAACACGAACTCGGCCTCAGACGCCGGCGTCGCCGGGCTGGCGGCGCAGGCTGGTCTGGAGGGTGCGGCGCTCAACGTGCTGATCAACCTGGGATCGATCGCGGACACGGTCTTCAAGAGCGCGTGCTCGGCCGAGGTCGAACGGCTGGTTGCCGACGGGCGGCGCATCCGGGACGCCATCCTGGCGCGCGTCACGTCGACGTTTGCGGTCAAGGCCGCGATGTAGCACTCAGTCGAGGAAGATCGACGAGTCGAGCGCGGTGTGGTCCTCGATAAAGCCGCGCTTCGCCGCATCCACCTTCAATCGGGGCGGCTCTGCATCGATCAGGTACCCGAACTCGTCTTTGAATCTCTCGAGCGAGACGCCGCACGTGGCCGCGAGCTTCGCGGTCTCGTGGGCGTCGGCGAAATCCTCCCGCTTGAGGCGCAGCATGTAGCTCCGGGCAATGGCGTACTTCTGCGAGTGAATGTCAGCCAGCCGGATTCTCGCCTTCCCCGTCTTCGGGTCGAGCAGTTCCGCGAACGGGATCGGCACGAACTGGCCATTCTGGATCGACACCATCGCCGCGTTGCCCCCGGACAGGATGTACTTGGCGGCCGAGTACCCCAGATCCCTGGTGTACTCGATATCGAAGGGAATCGGGCCGGCGCACCGAAGTTCATAGCCGATGTTCTTCTCGACGATGGTCGCCCGGAGGCCGAACTCCTGCAGCCGCTTGTGCACCTGCTGTTTGAGGATCTCGCCGATGTTGATCTCCGCAATCCGCACGTTGCCGTGCGCGTCGCGTTCGACCTCTGCGAGGGCGGACAGATCGGCCGGGTCGAGATCGAGGACGAGGCCCTCGGCGATCACGGCCACGCCGTCCCGGTGGCCGTAGCTCTGCCGTTTGATGATCGCGCCGGCGAGCGTGTCCACGACCGTGTTCAGCCGAATCGGCGCGCCGCCGAACTCCTCGGGGATGAGCGTCAGGGTGGCCCCGACCGCCTTGCCGATGCCGAGCGCCAGGTGGCCGGCTTTCCGGCCCATGGCGATGACGAAGTACCAGCGAGACGTCGTTCGCGCATCCACCATCAGGTTCCTGACGATCTCGACGCCGTAGTGGCGCGCGGTCTGGAAGCCGAACGTATCGATGTGCGCAGGGAGGTCCAGGTCGTTGTCGATCGTCTTGGGCACGTGGACCACGCGCAGCCGGCCGCCGCTTTTCTCTTCGAGTTTCATCGCGGAGAACGCCGTGTCGTCGCCGCCAATCGTGATGAGCATCGACACGTTGAGGCGCAGCAGCGAGAGAATCGTATTCTCGAGGTGGGCCGGGGTCTTCGTCGGGTTCGCGCGGGCAATGCCAATGTGGGACCCGCCCAGGAAGTGAATGCGGCTCACCTCCTCGATGGTCAGTTCCTTCACATGATCGATGTCGGCGCGCATGAGCCATTCGAAGCCGTCGAGCACGCCGACCACTTCCACGCCCTCGAGGGCGGCGCGGATGGTTGCCGCGCTGAGGACGCTGTTGATGCCGGGTGCCGGCCCGCCGCCGACGAGGATCGCCAGTTTTTCAGGATGATGCACGTCACGCCCTCCGCGTATCAAGAGTCACAATGGTTTATCATAGCCGGGGCGGGACCCGGTTGTCTGCTCGTGCCGGTCCCGACTCGAGCGTCCATGGCGCGCAATCCCTGCATGCCCGCAACGCTCGGGGCCCGACTGACCTTCGGTTGCGAGGTGCCCGTTTATGCGCATACGACGTCGTTCCCTGATCCTGACCCTCTGCATGGTGGTCGCTGCCGGCGCGGTGACGACTGCGCAGGCGCCCGCGAACCTGCCTGGAGCGGAGGACATCCTGAAGCCTCTCAGGGAGCGCTTTGCCCCCGATCGCCGGCTCGCCGTCTTCGACATCAGCATCACGACATCGCCTCAGGGCGTCATTGTCGGCGGAGAGGTCGAGCAGGCCGAGGCCAAAGACGCCGTGATGCGAGCCGTTCGCGCGGCGGGATACGACACCGCCGCCGACCGCATCGTTGTGCTGCCGGATCCGGCGCTGGGCGCGGATCGCCGCGGCGTGGTCCGCGTGAGCGTCGCCAACGTACGCAGCAAGCCCTCGCATCCCGCCGAGATGGCCACGCAGACCGTGCTCGGGTGGAGTGTGCGCGTGCTGAAGAAGCAATCCGGCTGGTACCTCGTCCACACGGATCCGGACGGCTACCTCGGCTGGATCGAAGAACTCCAGCTCACGCTCGTCAGCGACGAACGCCTGAAGGCGTGGACCGCGAACCCGCGCGTGATCGTCACGGCGCCGGTCAGCGTGGTCCGCGAGCGCGCAGATGCCGGTGCCGCGCCGGTGACTGACGTCGTGATTGGGGGACTGCTGAGGTCCGAAGGGGTCGAAGGCGCGTGGGTCAAGGTCGGCCTGCCAGACGGGCGGCAAGGCTACATCAGGGGCGAGGACACGAAGACCCTTGAGGCCTGGATGGCAGCGACGCGCCCGGTGGCCAGCAACATCGAAAAGACGGCACTGCAGTTCATGGGCACGCCTTACCTGTGGGGCGGAACGTCAAGCAAGGGGTTCGACTGCTCGGGTTACGTCAAGACCGTGCTGCACCTCAACGGCATCGAGATGCCGCGTGATACAGACCAGCAGGCCGAACAGGGCACCGCCGTGCCGATTGACGCGGGAGTCGACCAGTTGCGGAGCGGCGACCTGCTGTTCTTCGGGACGCGGGCCGCGGCCGGGCGATCGGAGCGCATCTCGCATGTAGGGATCTATGTGGGCAACGGAGAGTTCCTCCACGCTTCCGGGCTGGTACGGCGAAACAGCCTGCTGCCGGCTTCGGCGATCTACAGCGAGAGCCTTCGCAACCGGCTGCTGCGTGCGCGAAGGGTTTTGAAGTAGGGTTGCGAAGTAGCAGGGGCGCGATTCATCGCGCCCGGATCGAGAATCAGACGAACCTGGTCAACGACAGATCGAGGTGGCGGATCTTGCTCGGCGACCGGTGCCACTGGACGAGAATCGGACTCTGGTACGTGCCTTCCACGACGGTCGGACACCCTGGCGTGTCGCGATCCGACACGAGCAGGCTGACCGATCGCTTCATGCGGAAGAAGTTCTCCGCCGGCAGCGCGAGCAGGCGCGCCACCAGGCGTTCGATCCACGACTCGCTCAACCCCAGCGCTTCGACGAGCTTGTTGAGCGCGACGACCGCGTCGTAGGCGGCATAGTCGCGCGTTTTCTGCGGAATCGCGCGAGGGTGCTTGAGCGCGTGCTTCCCCTTCTCGGCCATGAAGCGCAGCGGGTCGCTCAGCACCTCCCGCAGATCGTGACGCATCAGCAGGGTCTCGTACTCGTTGACCGTGAGACCGGCCTGGCGTTCGCCCGGAGCCAGCTCAATCCGGACGCGCCCCTTCGCGACGCCGGCGTGCCTGATCGCGGCAATCGCCGTGTCGTAGAGACCGAGAGCAGGATCCCTGAGGTTGACGGAATCGACCGAATGCGCGGACACCGGGACGCCGATGCGCGTCCGCCAGACCTCGACTTCCGAGTCATAGGCGACCACGCTGGTCTTGCGCAGGCGCGGCCGGTCGCCATTCACGCCATCCAGATCGACAAACGGCACCGGGGTCTGACGGCTGTTGAGATACGTCACGCACGGCCGAAGGCCTGCCGCCATGAACGCAAGGTGCGAATCCGCATTGCGGGGTTCGACCTGCCGCTGATCCTCGGACAGATCTTTGCGCTCGTCGAGATCGTCGTGACGATAGCCGGCGCCTTCGGGGAACACGGCAAGGAACGGATCCAGGTAGCCGCTGACATCCTGGCGTCGCCTGGACAGACGGGAAACGAGACCCTGTTCGAGGTAACCCGCCGTGGTGTGAAAGGAGCAGTACAGGCTGCGGTCGAAATATTTCAGGATATCGCCGTGGAGGGCGGTCACACGGGCACGCATGTCGATCGCGTCGAAACGCGAGCGCGGGTGAAGTTCGAGCGACAGTTCCAACGGTTCCCTGGACATGCTTGCTGGCCACCTGACCCCGTCGGGTCCAGTCGGAAAGGATAGCACCGAACGCGCGTTGGTCGCTACCTTGCTGTGCCTCCAAAACGACGCGGGCGCCACACCGCGATGGTGCAGCGCCCGCAAGAATCTCACGCGACGCGAGGCGACACTCGGGTTCGCCACCCGCTCGTGCGCTCAGTTCGAGCCGCCGCGCGAAGGAGGTGACGCCGCTGTCAGGCGTTACTGTTCGTCCGCCTCGATCACCACCTTGGCGGAATAGTCTTTACCCCCAACGGTCAACTTGACGAGGTAGGCTCCCGGCTCGATGGCAGCGCCGCCACCGCCGAATCCTCCCCGCCCGCCGCCGCCCCCACCACGGCCGCCGCCGCCAGCCCCGGCGGCCGGCGGGTTGCCGCGCAGGTTCCACTGGACCCGATTCAGACCCGCGTCCTTCGTCCCGGCGATCTCGCGAACGACCTTGCCCGCGTAGTCGCTGATGGTGATCTTCACATCGCCGGTGGCCGCCGTCTTCAGGTAGTAGCTGATGGCCGTGCCCGGTTGCGGGTTCTCGCCGCGGAAGAACTTGTTGCCGCCGGCGTTGATGCTCTCCTGCGTGTCGGTGCGCCACAGCACGCCTGGCCGCGGCGGGAACAGGAACGCGTCGGCGCCCAGTACCGCCTCGGTCAACTGCTGCAGCGGCGAGATGTCATCGACGATCCAGATGCTGCGCCCGTGGGTGCCGACAATCAGATCATTGTCGCGCGGGTGGACCAGCAGGTCGTCGATCCTCACGGTGGGCAGCCCGGTCATGAACCGCTTCCACTCCTTGCCGCCGTTCACCGAGACGTACAAGGCGTACTCGGTGCCGAGGTAGAGGAGATTTCTGTTCTTCGGATCTTCGCGGATCACGTTTGCGTTGCCCGCAGGCAGGCTGGCGGCGACCGACGTGAACGTCTGGCCGTAGTCCTTCGTGACGTAAACGTACGGCGTGTGATCGTCGGTGCGGTGCGCGTCGAGGACGACATAGCAGGTGCCGGCGTCGAAGTGCGACGGTTCGACTCTCGCAATGTGCGTCTCGTCGGGTGCGCCCTTCACGTTGGCGACGACGTTCTTCCAGCTGAGGCCTCCGTCGCGGCTCACCTGCAGATTGCCGTCGTTGGTGCCCACCCAGACGACGCCGGGCATCGCCGGCGACTCGGCGACGGTGGTGATGACGCTCGTCGTGGCCACCCCGTCATGCTTCGAGGCCATCGGGGCATCGCCCTTGACGCCCATGATCGCCCGGTCGAACCGGCTGAGCTTGCGCGTCAGATCCTCGGTCATCGTGTAGGATTCGCCCCGGTTGAGGGACTTGAACAACCGATTGCCGCCCAGCCACACGGTAAAGGGATTGTGCGGAGAGAGCGCGGTCGGCGTGTTCCAGAAGAACCGGAACGCGTCGCCGGCCGGCGGCGCCGGCACAACATTCGACGCGCTCGCTTCGGCGCTCGCTTCGGCGCTCGCGCCGCCCCGCCCGCCGCCACCCGCGGGCCTCGGCCGGATGCTGATGCTCCGTCCCGCGCGCAGATCGAGCCGGTTCACGTTGCCATCCTGCGATTCGGAGTACACAGTGGCCCAGTCTGTTGGATCCTGTTGAGTGTAGAAACCGTCGCCGCCGCCCACGCGGAACCAGTCGGAGTTGAGAATGCCGACGTTGGCGCGCTTGGCGCTCGGGCCGCACCACGAACCGTTGTCCTGCAATCCGCCACACACGACGTACGGCTTCCGCATGTCGGCGCTGACCGCGTAGAACTGCCCCACCGCCATCGTGGCGATGAAATCCCACGTGTCGCCACCGTCGTAGCTCACGTCGAGGCCGCCGTCGTTGCCGTACATCACGTGACTGGAGTTCTTCGGATCGACCCAGATGGCGTGATGGTCGCTGTGCGCGAGATTCTGGATCTGCCTGAACGTCTTGCCGCCGTCAATCGACTTGAACGCCGGGGCGCCGCCCATGAAGATCACCTGATCGTTGTTGGGATCAATGCGCACCTGGCTGTAGTACATCGGGCGGTCGGTCGTGTTGCTGACGACCTTCCACGTCTTGCCGCCATCTTCGCTCCGCCACACGCCCGTCCGCTTGGAGTCGAGCGGAGCCGGCGGGGTACCCGCCGCGCCAGCCTGCCGGCCGCCGCCTGTCCCGCGCCCGCCAGCCGCGGCTGCCCCCGCTCGTCCGCCAGCGGCCGCCTCGCCGCCGGCTGCGACCGCCGCCGCGCCTTCGCCGCCCGGTGCGCCGCCGCCCCGGCCCTGTCCCGGCACCTGCTGCTTGCCGTCGGCCGTCACACCCGCGCCCGTGCCTCCGCTCGCCCCCACTTCGAACTGGGCGACGATGACGTTCGGCTTGGTCCTGCAGATGTCGAGGCCGATGCGGCCGATGATTCCCTCAGGTAGCCCGTTGCCCGACAGTTTCGTCCACGTCTTGCCGCCGTTGGTGGTCTTCCACAATCCGCTTCCGGGACCGCCCCCGTTGAATCCATGGGGCGTCCGGCGGCGCTGATAAGACGCCGCAAACAACAGTTCCGGGTTCTTCGGGTCCATCACGACATCGGTGAAACCTGTGTCCTCATCGATGAACTGAGTGTTGTTCCAGGTCTTCCCGCCGTCGATGGTCTTGTACAGACCGCGTTCCTTGTTCGGTCCAAACAGATGCCCGATGACGGCGACGTAGACGATGTTGGGATTGGCCGGATGAACGACGATCCGGGCGATCGACTGCGTCTCCTTGAGACCCACGTAAGTGAATGTCTTCCCGGCGTCGGTTGACTTGTAGATGCCGGCTCCAAACGACGAGCTCTGCCGGTTGTTCGCTTCGCCGGTGCCGACATAGAGGATGTTCGGATCCGAGGGCGCCACGGCAATGTCACCAATCGAACTGACCGGATACGTGTCGAAGATCGGCGTGAAGGTCGTGCCATTGTTGATCGTCTTGAAGATGCCGCCCGTCGCGAATCCGACGTAGTAGATCGACGGATTGCTCTCGACCACCGCGAAGTCGTCGATGCGGCCGCCCATGCTGGCCGGGCCGATGTTGCGCCATCTAAACGTCTTGAGCAGCGGATCGTCAGACTGGTTGATCGGCGGCGGCGGCGCTGCAGCCGCCGGCTGCGCAGGCGGCACGACTGCCTGTGCCACCGTCGCTTGCGGGGCGGCCGCCGGTCTGGCCTGTGGAGTCTGCGCCTGAAGAGCGGCCAGCGAGACGACCGCCAGAGGGGCGACAAGCCCAAGCAGAATCGTAAAGCGGAGTGATCTGATCATCGTGAAGCATCCCTCCCGAACACAGCGTGACGTTTGATAGTGTTCCAGACTCTGACATACGACGAGCGTGGCCGACCTGTTTCTCTCGGCCTCCGTTGCGTGGCCGACCCGAAGCACCCGGTATCAGGCGACCGGCTTCTTCGCGCCGAGGACACAGGCGCCAGCCAGCCATCCGACAACGTTGGCGCTCGTGCGGAACATGTCCGGGATCGTATCGACGCCAATCAGCAGGGCGATCCCCTCGACAGGCACGCCAACGGAGGCCAGCACGGGCGCCATCACGACGATCGCGCCGGCGGGAATACCCGGAATCGTAAACGTGGTGGCGACCGCTGCCACGACCACGGTCCCGAGTTGTGCCGCCCCGAGCGGGATGCCGTACAGTTTCGCCACAAACAAGACCCCGAGCACCTGGGCAATAGTGCCGCCAGCCCGGAAGACCGCAGCCGAGAGCGGCAGATAGACGGTCGCGATTTCCTCCGGCAGCTTCAACCCGGTCCGAACGGCGTCGTAGCTGGCAGGCAGGGCCGCCAGCGACGAGCGGGACGTGAACGCCACCGCGACAGCCGGCGCAATCGCCCGCGCGAACGCGCCCGGCCGCTGTCCGCCCAGCAGCACGGCGACGGGCCCCAGCACGAAGACGGCGAACGCGGCGCTGATCCCGGACATCACGACCACGTAGTAGGCGAGCGCTCCAGCCGCGTCGGCCCCCATGCGCGTGCCGAGCGGCATGGCGAGGGCGAACACGCCAACCGGCGCGAGGCGCAACACCCACCCGACCAGCACGAGACAGGCGTCTGCGATGGCCTCGAACACGCTCAGCATCGCCGCCCTCGCGGCGCTCTTCACCCGGCCGAGCGCAAGGCCAAAGGCGACCGAAAACACTATCAGCGGCAGCATCGCGCCATCGGCAGCCGCTTTGAACGGATTGACGGGCACCAGCGACAGCACCCACTCCGTCAGGGAGGGCACGCCGCCGGTCGCCGCCGCCACCGAGGCGGAGGAGACGCTCGATCGCATCCGCTCGGCAACCTGAGGATCGACGTTCAACCAACCGAACAGCGGGTAGCCCAGCGCGAGGGAGAACAGGGCCGACGCCGTCAGTACCGCCACGAACAGAGCGAACGCCCGGACGCCGATGCGCCCGATGGCACCGGCTTTGCGCGTCGACCCGACACCGAGCATCAGGCTGGCGACGACCAGCGGGATGACGGTCATCCGGATCGCGTTGATGAACAGCGTCCCGACCGGCTCGACCATCCCCGGGATCGCCCGCACCCACGCAACATCTGACGTCGCCATCGCGATGCCGCCGGCCAGGCCGAGGACAAGACCGAGCAGGACCTGCAAGGTGAATGGCACGGGGCGCATCATACCCGGAAACGGTCTCGACTGCCCTGCCGCGGGCCGCGGCGCCGCTGATCACTCCCGCGTGCCAATCACTCCCGGAGTAATTAGGCCAGAGACAACTACTCCCGGAGTGATTAGCCAGAAACAATTACTCCGGGAGTGATTATGCCGGGGATAATTACTCCGGGAGTGATTATGCCCAGGTTCACACTCGAGATCGAATACGCCGGCACTCGCTACAGCGGGTGGCAAATTCAGAAGAACGCCAGGACTGTGGCAGGCGAGATCGAGCGCGCCGTCCATGCCTCGACCGGCGCGAAGACGTTCGAACTCTACGGGGCCGGGCGGACCGATGCGGGCGTGCATGCCGTGGCCCAGGTGGCGCACCTGCAACTCGACACGCGGATTGACGAAGCGACACTGCTGGGGATGATCAATGACGAACTCCCGGCCGACATCAACATCGTCGGCCTGACGCGGGCGCCCCAGCGATTCCACGCACGCCACGACGCGGTGGCACGCAGCTACGTGTACCAGATCTCGCGGCGGCGGACGGCGTTCGCCAAGCCGTTCGTCTGGTGGATCCGCGATCCGCTCGACGTAGAAGCGATGCGACGGGCGGCGGCGCTGTTTGTCGGGATGAAGGACTTCCGGTCGTTTGCCGTCGCTGACAGCGAGGACCGTTCAACGACGGTCCAGGTAGACGCGGTCGAGATCGTCGAGCACGATCCCCTCGTGCTGGTGCGCATGGCCGGGTCGCACTTTCTCTGGCGAATGGTGCGACGGGTGGTGGGTGTGCTGGTCGCGGTCGGCCGGCGGGCGATGCGCGTCGAGGACGTCGCGCGCCTGCTCGAGGAACAGTCGGACGTACCTGCGGCGCTTACCGCGCCGCCATCGGGCCTGTTCCTCGAGCGCGTGTTCTATCGCGGAGATCCGCCTCCGTCCGCGCTGGAACCAATCGTGTTCGGCGGCTCGCGCCACGTGCCATCACCAGATGGCAGGCGTCGGGCGCGATGAACCACACCCCTCTGGCGGGTGCTACAGCTCGCGCAGCGCGGAAACGACTGGCATCCGCGCGGCCTTGATAGCGGGCAGCAGGCCGCCGAGCAATCCCATTACGAGCGCGTACACCACGCCCATGACGACCAGGCGCGGCGTCACGGCAAACGCGAACGCGACCTGGCTGAACGTCTGCCAGTTGATCGTGGACGTCTCGAAACCGTTGAAGGCCACGTACGCCAGTGCGCCGCCGATCACGCCACCTACCAGCGAGAGCGCCAGCGATTCCGCCAACACCGAGACGACAACCGGGCCGCCGCCGAAGCCGAGCGCCCGCAGCGTGGCGATCTCGCGCGTGCGCGCCGCCACGGCCGAATACATGCTGAGCACGGCGCCGAACACCGCGCCGATGCCCATGACGACCGCGATGAGCGTCCCCAAGGTCGTAATCAGCGTGACGATCATCTGCGACTGCTCAGCGTAGTAGTCGGACTCGCGCACCACCTTCAGATTCAGGCGCGGATCGGTCGTGAGCGCGTCCCTGAACCGCGTGAACGACCCGGGCGCATCGAGTTTCACATACACGGTTTGACGGCTGCTGCCGCGTCGGTAGAGCGGCGCGAGGATTTCAACATCGCACCACAACTCGGAATCCGAAAACGTGCCGCCCGCGTCGAAAATTCCCACCACGGTCCACGTCGTGTTGTTCCAGGTCAGCGTGCGGCCGAGATCGACACCTGTGAACTGGCTGGACGCGCCGCGTCCGGCGACCAGCTCGTTGCGTCCGGGTTCGAACATGCGGCCAGCCACGATCTTCAGCCGCTCGCGCACGCCGAACGCGTTGGGCCCAACGCCGCGCAGCGGCACGTTTGCGGTCGTGTTGCTGCTCCGCTTCGGCAGGTCCACGATGACGAACATCTCGCCGGATGCCATCGGTCCGTTCGGTCCGCGCCGCACGCCAGGTGCATCGGCCACGACTCGCACGTCCTCTCGCATCAGGATGCTCATCATCTCGGTGTCGGCGCCCGTCCGCATGACAATCGCGGTGTCGGGCGATCCAGTCGTGGCCATGGTCTTTCGGAACCCCTCCGCCATCGAGAGCACCGCGACCACGACGGCCACGACTCCCGCGATGCCGACGACGGCAACCATCGAGGAGACGAACCGTTGCCTGAGCGTCCGGAGGTTCAACTCTGTGACCGCGATCATCTGCGCGAGCCAGTTGAGGAGTCGCGTCATGGTCAGGTCCTCCTCAACGCATCGACGATGCGCAGGCGCATCGCCTGCACGGCCGGCAGGATGCCCGCAATCAGGCCGAGCAGCAGCGCGTACAGCACGCCGCTCACCAGGTCGGCGTTGGGCAGGTAGAACGACGGCAACATCCCGTTGGTGGGGTCGCCGCCCTGCGCGAAGAGCCACGCCAGGCCAAGACCGATGCCGCCTCCGGTCAACGCCACCGCAGACGACTCAACCAGGACAAGCAGCAGGATGAGCCCGTCGGAGAACCCCAGCGTCTTCAACACCGCCAGTTCGCTTGTGCGCTCCCTGACGGATTGGGCCATCGTGTTGGCGGCCACGAGCAGGATCGTAAAGAACACCGCCGTCACAATGGCGCGGATGATGGCCCCGATATCGCCAATCTGCTTGGCGAAGGCCGTCAGAAACGCCTTCTCGGTGGTCGTCTTGGTTTCGGCCGGCGAGTTCGCGAACTCCTCGTCAATCCGTCTCGCAATCTCGGGCGCCTTGGCCGGGTCGTTGATCCGAATCACGTACCAGCCGACGCTGCCCTGGCCAAACAGCCGCGCCTCGTCGAAGTAGTCGTAGTTGAAGAAGAACGGCGTCGTGTCGACGCCCTGGCGGTTGCCGTCGAAGATCCCGCAGATATTGAATTCCCACGCAGTGGAATTGTCCTTCTTGCGCCAGATCGTCGCCTGGATGGGCACCCGATCGCCGACCTTCCAGCCGAACCGCGTGGCCGTCTGCCGCCCTACAATCGCGCAGGTCCGATCCGAGAGCCACGCCTTCTTCTGGTCCTCCGGCAGAATGTACTCCGGGTACAACTTGAGCAGCCGATCCGGGATGACCGGGACCTGCATGAAGAAGTTGCTCGGCTTCTGGTAGATGCCGCCAAAAAATGTCTGGTGGAGCACGTCGACCACGCCGGGGATCTTCTCGAGCCGCACCCGGTAACTCTCCGGCAGCAGTTGGATGATCGAGACCTTGTGCTGGACGATCAACCGGTCGTTGCCGGCCAGTTCCACATTGCCGACAAATGCCATGTTGAGGGCCGACAGGATGCCGAACAGCAAGAAGGCCATCACGATCGACAGCACCGTGAAGATCGTCCGCGTCTTCCGTCGCAGGAGATTCCGCCAGACCAGCGGCAGGTATCTCATGCCACCGGCTCCTTCACGAGGACGCCCTTGTCGAGGTACAGCACGCGTTTCGCGCGCGCCGCGGCGTGCGGGTCGTGCGTCACCATGATGATGGTCTTGTCGTGCTCGCGGTTGAGCGCCTGCAGCAGATCGAGGATTTCATCTCCCGACCGGCGATCGAGATCGCCCGTGGGCTCGTCGCACAGCAGGAGCATCGGGTCGGTAACGATCGCCCGCGCGATGCCGACGCGCTGTTCCTGGCCGCCCGAGAGCTGCCGGGGAAAGTGCCGCGCCCGGTCCGCCAACCCCACCACGCCGAGGGCCGTCGTCACGTGCGTGCGCCGCTGCGCCCGAGACAGGCCCGTCAGCAACAACGGCAATTCGACGTTGCGCTCCGCGGTGAGCACCGGAATCAGGTTGTAGAGCTGGAAGATAAAGCCGACGTTGCGCGCCCGCCACGCCGACAGTCGCCCGCCGGACATCTTTTCGATGTGCTGTCCGCCGATTTCGATCGCGCCCTGGGTGGGCGTATCCAGGCCGCCGAGCAGATTCAGCAGCGTCGACTTGCCGGATCCAGATGGCCCCATCAGCGCGAGGAAATCACCCCTCGGGATGTCGAGGTTCAGCCCTTGCAGCACGTCGATCCGCTCGCTGCCGCGGAAGAAGACCTTGTGGACATCCCGGACTGTGACCAGCGCGCCATCGGTCGGCGTCGATGCATCCATGACGATTCCCCGTTCTTATCGAATCCTACCGAATCTCGACCTTCCGGCCGTCCAGCAGATCGGGCGGGCCTTCGATGACCACCCGATCGCCGGCTGTCAGACCGGCGACCACCGATGCCGTATCGCCCTGGGACGGGCTCTGGCGAATCGCCCGGCGCTCAACGTGATCGCCGACGACCACGAACACAATGTCCTGCCCCTGGTCGCTCCGGATGGCAATCTTGGGAATCGTCACGCGCGGCGTGCTGCGGGCATCGACCGGCTGCGGCGCGCCCAGAAACGCGACCTTGACGCCCATGTCGGGCAGGATGCGCGGGTCGATCGTCTCGAACCCGATGCGCACGAGTACGGTGGCTTTCTGGCGATCAGCGGTGGGCACCATCGTGATCACGTGCGCCGGGATCTTCCAGTCCGGATACGCGTCGATGGTAGCCTCGACACGCTGCCCCGGCGTGACGCGGTTGATGTAGCTTTCGTTGACATCGACTTCGATCTCCAGCGAGGCCATGTCGACGATGGTCGAAATGCCGGTACGCGTGAATCCCCCGCCCGCGGACACGGGCGACACCATCTCGCCGGGCTGCGCGTCCTTCGAGATGGCGACGCCGGAAAACGGCGCCCGAATCACGGTGTCATCGAGATCGTTGCGCCGCACCGCCACCTGCCGCTCCGAGACGATCACCTGCTCGCGGTACAGATCAAGACGGGCCTTGATCGCATTGACTTCGGATTCGTCCCGATCCAGATCGGCCTGGCCGACGATGCCATCCTTGAGGAGCGCGCGGGTGCGGCCCAGCGTCACCTCGGCCTGTTTGAGGCGGACTTCGGATTCCGCGGCGTTGCGGCGGGCCACTCCCAGTTCGGCTTCGGCCAACTCCAGATACCGCCGATACGTGGCATCGTCGAGCCGCGCGAGCACCTGGCCCTGCTTGACAGCCATGCCCTCCTCGACGTGCACCTCGACGACCTTGCCGGTCACTTTCGACGACACTGTCGCGCGCCGCCGCGCCGTCACGTAACCCGAAGCGTTGAGCACCGAGGGATTGCCCCCGGCCGCCGACCCGGCGGCCTCGACCGCCGCCGCCACGCGCACGGGAACCGGACGCGGCGCCTTGAGGAAGTAGTACCACGCCGCCGCGCCGGCAGCGCCGATGACGACGAGCAGCAGAATCCAGACCGCGATCCGGCCGTGACCGCCGTCACGCGAGCGATCATCGATGCGCAGATCATTGAGTGATGGTGTGTTGGTTGCCATGGAACGCTTCCGGCGATTGTATACCGACAGGGGTCGCCGGACACTTTACGAGGAGATTTCGAAGTGATATCATATTGAAAGCATATGGAGCATGTCATGACATCCCGCCGTCTTGTCGGTTCCGTCGCGCTCGTCCTCGCCGTTCTCATCCCACGAGGGTCTGCTGAGGCGGCCAAGCCCTATTCCGCGGAGCGCTTCTCCGTCAGGCTTTCGGTCGAATCGGGCGGTTCGATGGTCGTGACAGAGACGGTTCGCTTCGCGTTCGGACCCGATCGGTTCACGTATGTGTTCCGGGAATTGCCCACACGGAAGATCGATCGGCTCACGGTGCTGTCGGTCGACATGGACGCTGTCGCGCTCACGCCCGGGAAGCAGGCCGGTCAGTACGAGGTCAGGAGGCAGGATGGCGGACGCCGGCGCATTACATGGCACTTCGCCCCGGTCACCGGTTCGAGCCATGAATTCACGCTGGTCTACCGTGTCGATGGTGTGGTCGAGCAGCAGAGTCAGTCTGACGTGCTGCGCTGGATCGTCCTGCCAGATAAGCATGAGTACCCGATCACCTGCGCCGAACTCGAGGTGGAGTACCCGGAGTCGGCGGGATTGATCGGGCTGGCCGAGTTCAACCCGGCGGCGGCGGAGTTGACGGTGGACGCCCGTCCGCTCCGGGCTCGTCGATGCGGGTTCGGCAAAGACGACGACTGGATGATCACGCTGCGGTTTGCTCCGCGCAGCATCGCGACCGACACGCCGGGCTGGCAGCGGAACAGCATGCAGACGTGGAAGACGGCGCCGTTGTTCCTCGGCATCGCAGGGCTCGTGCTCTTCGGCGGTCTGTTCGGGTTCATCATGTTCGCACTGAACCATCGCGTCGCCACACCTGCCGACAGACAGGCACGCCAGACGGTGCCACCCGACAGACTCCCGGTGGCGCTGGCCGGGACGCTGGTCGGCACCCGTGATGGTATCTCGTGGGCAAACGCGATCGGCACACTGTTCGACCTGGCGCGCCGGGGCGTGCTGCAGATCAAGGTGCCCGACGACGCCACGTGGCTCAACCGGCGCGACTGCGCGATTGTGCTGCAGGACCGGCCGCGCGGTCTGCGCGAACACGAACGCACACTGCTCGACATCCTGTTTACGACCCGGAAGGGTCCGCGCGACACGGTGCGATTCTCGCAACTTTCGCGATCGTTCGCGTCAGGCGGCTGGAAACGATTCACGCGGGCCGTGACCGCGGAGCTTCGCCAGGAAGGCCTGCTCGACGCAGAACGCGAGCACACGAAGACGGGAGCGATGCGTGTGGGTCTGGCCCTCCTCATCGCGGCGGTCGTCGGGTTTGGCGTGGGGGTGATCTTTGTCAATCGGATCGGCGGGTTCGTGCTCACGATTCCCGGGGCGTTGGCAGTGGCCGGCCTGACGGGCCTCATCGTCGGAAGCGCGCTGACGCCGCTTTCGGACAAGGGGCTGCAGCGCGCACGGCTGTGGAAAGCGTACAGCCGGCATCTCAAGGCGGTCTCCAAGGGACAGAGCACGGATGTGCCCACCGGACAGCTTGAATCGCTGCTGCCGATGGCGGCGGCGTTCGGTGTCGCGCTGGCTTGGGCGAAACGCCTCGACAAGCAGGGAGCGCTCGGCGTGCCCGCCTGGTTCCAGGCGCTGGCGCGGGAAGATGGACGTCCGAACACGGCGGCGCTCGTGGAGATGCTGTCGCTCGCCAGCACGGCGGGCGCCCACGTGGCCGCCGGGGCCGGTGGTGCGGCCGCCGCGGGGGCTGCTGGCGGTGGCTCCAGCGGTGCGGGCTGATAGCTCGACGGATACTGGTTTGGGAGTCGTGAACGCGCCGTCATCACGGCCTGCACCGGCCCGGGGGCGGTGATGGGGGCCGGCGGGTGAGGCCTGACGTCAGGCCTCTCGGTAATTTGGATCCAAGGGCCCTCTGCAGATAGGCTGTAGGCATGCAATCGCCGGTTCTCAACCGTGAGCAGGCCGTTGAACGGCTAGCGGCATGCGAGCGGGAGATTCGGGCCTTGGGCGTGGCTCGACTCGCCCTGTTTGGCTCGGTCCTGCTGGGCCAGGCGCAAGCTCACAGCGATGTGGATCTCCTGGTCCAGTTCGCACCGGGGGCGAAATCATACACTCGGTTTCTCGCTCTTTCCGAACTTCTTGAAGCGCATCTCGGGCGGCGCGTCGAGCTTGTGACCACCGAGGCCCTATCCCCGTTCCTCGGTCCTCGAATCTTGTCGGAAGCGCAAGATGTCCTTCGAGCCGCGTGACTACCTCCGCCACATTCTCGTAGAAGCCGAATACCTCATCGACCGGAGCGCGAGCTTGTCATTCGAGGCCTTCATGGCCGACGAGACCGTGCGTCGGGCATTCGTTCGGAGTCTTGAGATCATTGGCGAGGCCGCGAAGAGGGTGCCTGACGACTTTCTGGCGACCCATCCAACGGTTGAGTGGCGCGCCATGGCCGGGATGCGGGACCGCCTGATTCACGACTACTTCGGTGTCGACTTCGAATTGGTGTGGGATGTCGTTCAGACGCGCGTCCCCGAATTGCGGCACCAGCTGGTATCAATACTCAAGGCCTGACGGCATGCAGCCGACGGCGCTTCGCGGCGCCGCTGAAGCCGGGCGGTCTGGAACCTGCACGCCCGACGAGAACGGCGACGAATACGGAGAACCGAAGCGCGCCGACCAGCGACAACGGCATGGTCGTGACGCGGAGGGCGAAGTCCTCGACAGCTACGCCGGCTTGCCGCCGCTCTTCTCTCCGGCGTACGAGTGTCTGAGCTCGACCGGACGTGTCCGGGCGTGCAGCCGCAGATTGATCATCTCGACGAAGACCGAGAACGCCATCGCGAAGTAGATGTATCCCTTCGGGATGTGCTGCTGGAATCCGTCCGCCACGAGCGACACGCCGATCAGCAGCAGGAAGCTCAAGGCGAGGATCTTCACCGTCGGGTGGCGATCGACGAAACCGCTGATCGCATCCGCCGACCACATCATCACGCCGACCGCCAGCACGACGGCGGCGACCATCACGCCCAGGTCGTTGGCCATGCCGACGGCGGTAATCACCGAATCGAGCGAGAACACGATGTCGAGGAGCATCACCTGGACGATGACGCCGGCGAATGACGGGGCGACTCGCGCCGAACTGTGCCCTTCCTCCCCTTCGAGCTTGTCGTGGATTTCGGACGTCGACTTGGCGAGCAGGAAGAGCCCGCCGCCGATCAGGATCAGATCGCGCCCCGCGAAATCCCGGCCGAGCAGCGTGAAGAGCGGGTGGGTGAGGCGGATCATCCAGACCAGCGAGAACAAGAGGCCGATGCGCATGAACATGGCCAGAAACAGTCCGAGGCGCCGGGCACGCGAGCGCTGAGCCTGGCGGAGCTTGCTGGCAAGAATCGAGATAAAGATCACGTTGTCGACGCCGAGCACGATCTCGAGCGCGGTCAGCGTCGCCAGGGCGATCCAGGTTTGAGGGGTCGCCAGCCATTCGAGAAGCATCATCACACTCCGCGCGCGCCACATCCAGATGGCCCGCCGCGCCTCCACCCGTATGATACCGGAGCCTCGCCACCCGCCCCCGCTCGACACTCAACATCGATTGTCAACCTCATCCCACCGAACCACGCAGAATCGTCACCACGGCGAAAGCCGGGGTCCAGAGAGGTACACTGCTGGATTCCGGCGTTCGCCGGAGTGACGGACCAAGGAGCTCCCCCGGACGCCGAGCGATGCACGGAATGTCGGCGAGACGGATCGCAAGTCGAGCTAAGATCTGTCGGGTACCCGATGTCACACATCCGAGTGTTTGCCCCGGCGACCGTGTCGAACGTCGGTCCCGGTTTCGACGTGCTGGGCTTTGCGATGCACCGGCCTGGCGATACGGTCCGTTTGGAGCTGCGCGAAGAGCCCGGTGTCGAACTGGTCGAGGTCACCGGCGACAACGGAAAGCTGCCCACGGACGCGGCAGCAAACAGCGCTGGCGTGGCGGCGGCGGCCGTGCTGGCGCGGGTCGCGGTCCGCCGGCAAGTGCCCGGCATCCGGCTGTGGCTGCAGAAAGGCCTTCCGCTTGCCAGCGGACTGGGCAGCTCGGGAGCGTCGGCCGCGGCGGCCGCTGTTGCCGCCAATATCATCCTCGGCCGGCCGCTCTCACCTCTCGAGATCGTGGCCTGCGCAATGGAGGGCGAGCGCGCGGCGTCCGGGTCCGCACATCCCGACAACGTCGCCCCGTCGGTGCTGGGTGGGTTCGTCCTCATCCGGAGCTGCGATCCGCTCGACATCGTCTCGCTGCCGGTGCCCGATGGGCTGTTCGTGGCGGTGGTGCATCCGCACTGCGAAGTCTCCACGGCGCGCGCCCGTGCTCTGCTTCAGGAACAGCGGTTCCTGCTCCCCGACATCGTCGCGAACGCGGGCAACCTCGCCGCCCTCGTGGCGGCGCTGTATCAACAGGACCTGGCGTTGCTGGGGCGATCGATTGTGGACCGGCTGGTCGAACCGGTGCGCGCCGAGCTGATTCCCGGCTTTGACGCCGTGCGGCGTGCCGCGCGCGATCACGGGGCGCTCGGGTGTTCGATCTCGGGCTCGGGTCCATCCGTCTTTGCGTTTGCGGGAGAAGCCGACGTGGCGGCCCGGGTGGCGCAGGCCATGCGATCGGCCTTCGGCGACGCGGCGGGGCTCGGCAGCGACGCATGGACCGGCCCGATCAGCGCCGAGGGCGCCAGGGTGATTGACTGACATGCGGCTGGCGAGCACGAGCGGCCGCGCGCCGCACGTCAGCTTTGTCGAAGGACTCCTCGAAGGCCTCGCGCCCGATGGCGGGCTGTACCTTCCAACCGAGTTGCCGCACTTCGGTGTCGACCAGCTTCAGTCGTGGCGGGAGTTGCCGTTCGGCGGTCTCGCGGTCGTGCTCGCGCAGCGACTGCTGGATGGGGAATTCGCGCCGCGCGTGATTGAGCGCCTGGTGGCCGATGCGCTCGACTTCCCCGTTCCCGTCGTCCAGTTGGAAGAACGGCTGTTCGCGCTCGAGCTGTTCCACGGCCCGACGCTCGCCTTCAAGGACTTCGGCGCGAGATTCATGGCCAGGCTGTTCGGACACGCGCTGGCCGAGCGCGGCGGGCACGCGACAATCCTGGTCGCGACTTCAGGCGACACGGGAAGCGCGGTCGCCCGTGGATTCGCGGGCGTGTCGGGGGTGCGGGTGGTGGTCCTCTATCCGGCCGGCAAGGTGTCGCCCTTCCAGGAAGCGCAGATGGCGACGATCGGCGGCAATGTGGACGCGCTGCGGGTGCCCGGCACGTTCGACGACTGTCAGCGCCTGGTGAAGGCGGCCTTTCGCGATCCGGCACTTTCGGCGCTCCACCTGTCGTCGGCCAACTCCATCAACATCGGACGCCTGCTGCCCCAGAGCTTCTACTACGTGGCAGGCTATCTGGCGGTCGCCGGCGCATCGGGCCAGCCGGTGGTGTTCTCGGTGCCGTCAGGCAACCTGGGAAACCTGACGGCCGGAGTGCTTGCAGCCAGGATGGGTGTGCCGATCGCACGCTTCATCGCTGCCACCAACGTCAATGACGTGCTGCCCGAGTTCCTCGCGACCAGCGTCTATCGTGCACGACCATCTATCGTCACGATATCGAATGCGATGGATGTCGGCGATCCCAGCAATTTTGCGCGTCTGCTCCACTTGAGTGATGGCTCAGTCGACACGATGCGGCAGTTCGTGCGCGGCGAGCGCGTCACCGAACCCGAGACCCGGGACGCGATTCGACGGGCGTACGCTCGGTCCGGCGTGGTGCTCGACCCGCACGGCGCGGTCGCCTATGCCGCCGCCAGGACGTACCTCGCCTCGACGGACGAACACCACCCGGTCATCGCGCTGCTGACGGCCCACCCGGCCAAGTTCGGCGGCGCGATTCGCGCCGAACTGGGGTTTGAGCCGCAACTCCCTGAACAGGAACGGGATTGGCTCTCCCTGCCGCTCCTGGCGACGGATCTCGCCGACACCCGGTTCGACACGTTCCGTCGATGGCTTGGTGCTTCGACTCGCAACGACGGTTGAACATTCGTGCGAGGCAGTCCGGTGAAACGCGCTCGCTCAGCACTAAGTCCTGAGTGAACAGATTCGCTGCCGAATTCATGGATCGAAGGTCTTAGTAACCTCCCGCCCAACCCGCCGGTCTAACGCACTCAGGACTCAGTAATCGACCCGAGGCATCAGACACGAACGAGCGGGGAGCAACAGGTGACCAGGATTCTGCGAGGATTGAACAGTCGTCGTCTCCCATGCGGGTGCCTGCTCGGCATCTACGAAACGTACGACGGTCGCGTCGTCTCGATTGTCGATGCCCGCGGAGAAGCCTGTCGAGACGGCGAGCACGCCGAGGGTCGGCAGACGGTGTTGCAGGACACCGCCTCCGCGCCAGCCAGCTCGTAGCGGCCAAGACTTCCCGATCCGGCGGACGGCTACTTGCCTGCGTCGCCGAGTCTCGCGCGAGCCGCCGCAGCGACCACGGCGCTCAGTCCCACCAGCCCGATCAGGTTGGGAAACACCTGCAGGCCATTCATCAGATCGCCCCACGCCCACACCGTTTCCACGCTCAACGTCGCTCCGAGCGGAATCAGGAGACAGTACGCCCAGCGATACGGGGTGGCGATGCGCTTGCCAAACAGGTACTCGAAGAACTGCTCTCCGTAGTAGGCCCATCCAATCAGTGTTGTGTAGCCAAACAGGAACGCGCAGAACGCCACAATCCATCCGCCGGCGACGGGGAGCGTCGTGTTGAACGCCGCCGCCACCAGCGCCGTGCTCTCCAATCCTCTACCCCCCTGTTTGAAGGCGGCAATCGACTGCTGCGCCACGCCGCTCACGAGAATCGTCAAGGCGCTGATAGACGAGGTGACGAACGACACGACGAAGACTTCGATGACGGCATTCAGTCCCTGCTGCGTCGGCGTCTTGCTGCGGGCGGTGCCGTACGCCACAGCCGCCGTGCCATAGCCGGCCTCGTTGGCGTAGATGCCGCGCGCGAGTCCGTACCGCATGGCCACCATGATGCCAAGGCCGACGCTGCTGCCAGCCGCCGCCCGGAACGAGAACGCATCCTGGAACACGAGGATCAGGACGCCGGGCAGTTGCGAGATGTGGCTGACGATGACGAACAGGCCGCCCGCCAGATAGAGCGTCACCTTCAGCGGCGACAGTTTCGCGGCGGCACGTCCGATGGCGCCGACACCGCCGATGATCACGAGCCACGTCAGTACGGCGATGGCGACGCCCGACATCCACGTCGGAATTGCGAACTGGCTCTTGAGGACGACCGCCATCGAATTCGGCTGCGTAAAGGGGGTCGTGACGAGCGCCGCGACGCCCGCCACCAGCGCAAACGTCCCGGCCAGCCAGCGCGATTTCAATCCGTCGCGCAGGTAGTACATCGGACCTGACGAACTGCCGGTCTGGTGCGCGACGCGAAAGGTCATTCCGAGCACCGCCTCGGCAAACTTGATCGCCATCGCCACGAAGCCGTACGCCCAGATCCAGAACAATGCCCCTGGGCCGCCCATGACGATCGCCGTCGCCACGCCCGCGATGTTGCCGGTGCCGATCGACGCCGCGAGCGCCGTCATGAACGCCTGGAACGGCGAGAGGGCTCCGGCCGCTCCCGCGCTGGCCTTCGGCACGATTGTGCGAAGGGCTTCAGGGAACCGTCTCACCTGAACGAACCCGGTCCGAAATGTCAGGAACAGGCCCGTCAGGATCAGCAGGATCATCAGCGGCCCGGGAATCGGGCCGATCGGAGTACTCCAGGGTCCCCAGACGAAATCGCTGGCCCCGACGATGGCGCCCCGCATGAGATCGCTGGCCCGGAAGATGGCACTCCAAACGGCTTCAGGCATGGTGGACTCCCGCGAGTATGCTAGCGCACGGCCTCACAGTTGACCAACGGAATCCGCCATCCTGCGAGCCCGAATCGCGCGCTTCGCGAACCACCAATTGCGCGGTGTAGCATAGAAGGCATTCACCAGTCACCGGAGGATCATGGCGTCGCCCTCGGCACCCACACAAAGGTTCGATCGGTCGATCGTCGGTCACATGACGCGGTGCCTGTTGAGCGTGTTGCGGTTCTGTCAGGGCAAGTGGCGCCTACTTTTTCTTGCGCAACGCGCGGAGCAGGGTCTCGAGGTCTTCGGGCAGCGGTGACGTGTAGTGGACGCGCCGGCCAGTCGTCGGATGCACGAAGCCGAGCTTCCAGGCGTGGAGTGCCTGGCGATTGATGCGGGGCAGGCTGGGCGTCTCGGGCGGCGCTCCAAAACGGTACTGGCGCTCGCCAAGCAGCGCGTGGCCTCGCATCGCGGCCTGCACGCGGATCTGATTGCGCTTGCCGGTGACGAGCGTCACCTCGACCACGGCCGCCTCCGCGAACTGTTCGATCACGCGGTACCGCGCCTCGGCGTCCTTCCCGCGCGCGTCACGCCCGTGCGCCTGGCGCTGCCGCAACGACGAAGCGTCCCACGCGAGCGTGTCTCGCCAGACGCCCTCGGCGGGCACAGGCCGGCCAATCACCACGGCTTGGTACACCCGCTCAGGCGTGCGCCGTTCGAACTGGTCCTTCAAGGCGTCGCGCGCCGATGCGGTCCGCGCGAACAGAACCAGACCACTGGTGTCGCGATCGATGCGATGCACGACATACGAGCGCGAGCGCCGCTCGTGGTGGTAGTAGTCCGCGAGCAAATCAAGCAGCGTGTTCTCCTCACCGGCGCGGCCCGGCAGCGGTTCGACCAGCAGGCCCACTGGCTTGTCAAGAACGACGATGGCCTCGTCCTGATGAACCACGGTGAGCAGGTGACGCACGTCGGCCACCGAGCGGTCAGCCGGTTTCGCCGAGCCCGGACGATCCATCCACACGCTGACACGCTGACCGGCGATGACTCGATCGGCGCGGGCGGCTGGCTCGACCGGCTGTCCGTTGACGTACACTTTGCCGCCGGCAAGCCAGCGCGACGCCCGGCTTCGAGAGCCGGCCTCGGTCCGGCCGGCCAGCCACTGGTCCAGCCGCATCCCGGCATCCGCGCTCTCGACGATCCATTCATCCATCAGGCTGCGCCCCTCCGAAAAGGGGCCTGGCCCCTTTTTCGGTTCAGAGTATCATCGCTCGGTCGGGTTCCTGCCAAAGGAGACAGTCATGGCTCAGAAGACTCCACAGACGTTCGAGAATCACGCCCGCGTCGTGCCCACGTACCACTACGTCGCGTTCCCGTTGTTCGCGATCAACTTCTTCTTCGCCCTGTACCAGGCTGTGGTTCACTTCAGCTGGCCCAACCTGATGGGGCTGGGGCTGGCGATCGCCCTCGTGGTGCTGTTCTTCCTGGCGCGGATCATGGCCATGACGGTGCAGGACCGCGTGATTCGCCTCGAAGAGCGGATGCGGATGCGGGAACTGCTGCCGGCGGACCTGAAACCCCGGATCAACGAGTTCACCGTCAAGCAGTTGGTGGCGCTCAGATTCGCCGGCGACGCTGAGTTACCCGACCTGGCCCGGCAGGTCCTCGACGGAACGCTGACCAGTCAAAAGGCCATCAAGCAGGCCGTCAAGAACTGGCGGGCGGACTACCAGCGGGCCTGACGCACGACTACTTCATGCCGGTGGCGAACCGGGTCCACGGTTCGCTCTTCATGTCGCGCAGCAGGCCCTTCATCCAGCCGTACTCTGCGTGTGCGGTCAGGAACGGGTCCGCTTTGAAGTCGCCCGTGCACGGGCGGCCCATCGCCGCCCACATCTCGAGCTTGCCGATCATGCTGGCGTCCATCGCCTTCGCCTGCACGGTCCCGCCCGGGAAGTACGGCGCCCAGTCCCACTCCGGAATCCCCCGCGCCACGTCTTCGACCGCGCCGCACAACGTCCGATCGTTGGGCCCGTCCTTCTTCGTGATGACGTCGTGCTTGTCGCCCTCGAACGCCTTCGCCAGCTCGATATCGATCGCCCCCTTGTGCTGCGCCATCAGCTGCTCCCACCGCGCACGCCGGGCATTGGGTGAACTGGCCTTGTTGGTCACGTCGAACTTCGTCTCTTCCTTGATGAGCTTGGCCTTGACCGGGAAGTTGGATCCGACGAAGTAGCCATTTTTCGTCTTGTCCACGGTCCAGTTCTTGAGCCCAAGCTCGAACAGCGCAATCTCGCCGGTCTTGTTGTCGCCAAGCAGCCAGTCGTTGGCGTAGCCGCCATTGTTGCGATCCACCATGATGCGCACGTAGTCGTCGATCGACTCGGCATACTGCAGCGCTTTGCGCGACCGGTAAAAGTAGGGCGTGCCCTTCGGATCGAATCCCTCGAACCCCGTGATGGTGGTCTCCGTAATCGCGATCCCCGCATCGTTGACGCCGAAGTCGTCCGCACTCGTAATCACGCCCGGCAGGCCGTCCATCAGGATGCGGTGGCCCTTGGCGGGCTTGATGTCGTAGATGATGTTCCAGCGCTCGCCAACGATGTAGTTGGTCCAGGCGTTGTGAGCGATCACGATGCGCTTGTCCTTTGTCCAGTCACCGGTGGCGACAAACGCGCTGCAATTGCCCGGCGCCTTGCCCTGCGGGGGCTTCCCCTGCTGTTTGTTCAGCCAGGGTACGTAGTAGTCCGGCAACTCCTCGATGCCGTTGAGGGCCACGATGTCCCAGCGATCCACCTTGACGCCCTTCTCCGCCAGACCGGCGACGATGCCGTCCAGTTCCGCGCGGTACTCGTCATCGACGCCCGGCCACAACACCTTCTCGGCGGCGTCCCGGTAGAAGGCCCAGTCCCGCTTCGAGCTCTTCTCCAGGTACGGTTTCGCGACCCTCAGCAGGTCGGCAATCTCCGGAGCGAGCTGGTACCCGTGCTGGAAGCCGACCTGTTCGGGAGTGCCTTCCAGGTGCACGAAGATCCACCCGTTGCGCTCGAACCGGTAACTTCCCTTCGCCTGATCGGCCGGCGCGGCCGTCTGGGCCGTCTGCTGGCCGGCTGGTGCGGTCGTGGTCGTGACCGACGACCCGCCGCACGCGTTGCACACCAGAACCGCAAGCACTCCAGCCATCCATCCGTAACGCAGTCGCATCGCCGCCTCCAGTGAACCCAGGCATCGAGAACGTCTTGTGCGTGCTACCTTAGTGCAGGTCGCGCCCCGGATCAAACGGCTGCCTTGGGGAGGCCTGTGACACCAACGGGGCGGCCGTTGTACTCTGTACAGCTATGGCTATGGCGATGGACTTCGATCAGATGGTGCGGGATGCCCTCGCCGCACTGAGCGCAGTGGCGGATTCCGCGTCGCTCGATGCCTGGCGCGTCGCCCATCTCGGGAAGAGTGCGCCGGTGGTGGCCGCCCTCGGCACGCTGGGAACGCTCCCGAAAGAGGAGCGGCGCGAGTTCGGCCAACGCGCCAACCAGGCCAGGCAGGCTCTGGAACAGGCGTGTGAGGCCGCCGCCCAGCGCGTGCGCGCCAGCGAACTGGAGCGAGCCATCACGGCCGGCGCAATCGACGTCACGCTGCCGGGCCGCGCCCTGGCGCGAGGCCGCCTGCACCCGGCCGTGCAGACGCTCCGCAGAATCTACGCGATCTTCGCCGAGATGGGGTTCCAGGTGTACCGGTCGCGGGACGTCGAACTGGACGAGTACAACTTCACGCTGCTCAATATCCCGCCGCACCACCCGGCGCGCGACATGTGGGACACCTTCTATACGACGACGCCCAACGTCATCCTGCGAACGCACACGTCGCCGGGCCAGATTCACGTGATGCGCGAACGGGCCCCGGAGCCGATTCGGGTGATCCTGCCGGGCATGTGCTACCGCTACGAGCAGATCACGGCCCGCAGCGAGATCCAGTTTTATCAGATCGAGGGACTGGCCATCGGCCGCCACATAACGATGGCGGACCTCAAGGGCACGCTCACGGCCTTCGCTCACACGCTCTTCGGCACCGCTGTCCGGACGCGTTTCCGGTCCGATCACTTTCCGTTCACCGAGCCGTCTGCGGAAATGGACGTCGAGTGCTTCGTGTGCGACGGGGCCGGCTGCCCGGTCTGCAAGCAGAGCGGGTGGCTCGAGATCCTCGGCTGCGGCATGGTCCACCCGGTGGTGCTGGAAAACGGCGGCTACGACCCGCGCGAGTTCTCGGGGTTCGCCTTCGGGATGGGCCCTCAGCGCATCACGATGCTGATGCACAAGATCGAGGACATCCGGTACTTCTTCGCGAACGACCTGCGCTTCCTGGAGCAATTCTGAGATGCGAGTCCCTCTGACCTGGCTGCGAGACTACGTCGCTATCGTCGATACGCCAGACGAGCTGGCCTCCCGCCTGACCTTTGCCGGGCTCGAGGTGGAGGAAATCGAGTACGTCGGCCTGGCGCCCGAGCAGCGGCCGATCGCGGGCCTGCCAGCCACCGGGCGGTCCGGGCCCCCGGCGGTGGGGATCGCCTGGAACCCCGCCACGATAGTCATTGCCCAGGTCCTCGAGGTGATGCCGCATCCGAACGCCGATCGGCTCACGCTCCTGCGCGTCGATGACGGCACCGGGACCGAGCAGATCGTACTCACGGGCGCGCCGAACCTGTTCCCGCTCAAGGGCACCGGGCCGCTCGCAACGCCGATGAAGGTCGTGTACGCCCGTGAGGGCGCGGTCCTCTACGACGGCCACAAGCCCGGCCGCGAAGTGATGACGCTCAAGCGCGCCAAGATCCGGGGCGTCGAATCGAAGTCGATGGTGTGCTCCGAGAAGGAACTGGGGATCTCGGACGAACACGACGGGATTATCGTGCTGGACGCGGATGCCCCGGTGGGGATGCCAGCGGCCGCGTACATGGGCGACGTGGTCTTCACGGTGAAGATCAATCCAAACATGGCGCGCAACGCCTGCATCGTCGGCATCGCGCGCGAGATCGCCGCCTTGACGGATGTCCCGCTCATCACGCCGGCGACGACCGTCGCCGCGACGGGCGCTCCGCTGGCGGGGCGCGTAGACGTCGAGATCCGGGATGCCGCGCTCAATCCTCGGTTCGCGCTGGGACTAATCGAGGGCGTAGCGATCGCACCAAGCCCGTACCGGGTCCAACGCCGGCTGCGTCTGGCTGGCACGCGCCCCATCAACAACATCGTCGACGCGACCAACTATGTGATGTTCGAACTGGGCGAGCCGCTGCACGCGTTCGACTGGGACGTGATCCGGAAGCGCGCGGGCGACACGCGCCCGACCATCATCACACGGCGGGCGGCGCCCGGTGAGACACTCACGACGCTCGACCATGTCGGGCGCACCCTCGACCAGGATGCCGTACTCGTGTGCGATGCCGCCGGCCCGCTCTCGCTGGCTGGGGTGATGGGGGGCGCCGAATCGGAGATCTCGGCATCGAGCACGAACATCCTGCTCGAAGGCGCCGCCTGGGATTTCATCAACATCCGGAAGACCGTCAAGGCACAGGGCCTGCCGTCTGAGGCTTCGTACCGGTTTTCGCGGGGCGTGCACGCGGCGCTCGCGGAGTGGGGCGTGAACCGCGCGCTGGGGCTGATGCGTGAGTGGGCTGGCGGGAGCGTTGCTGCGGGCCTCGTCGATCGGTACCCGGGCAAGGTGGACCCGCCCGTCGTCGCGATTACGCCGGCCGACGTGGAGCGGCAGCTCGGCGTGAGGATGGAGATTGACCAGATCGTGCGGATCCTCGGTGCGCTCGAGTTCCGTTGCGAGGTCGTCGAGGGCACGGTTCGCGCAACCGCCCCGGAACATCGGCTGGACATCGGTCAGGGCATCACCGGCCAGGCGGACATTGTCGAGGAGTTGGCCCGCATCTATGGGTACGAGCGGATCCCGAACACGATGCTCGCCGAGGTAATCCCGCCGCCCCATCCCAATCGCGAACTGATCATCGAAGAGCGCGTGCGCGATCTGCTGGTCAGCCTTGGGCTTCAGGAGATCGTGACGTACAGCCTGACATCACCCGAACGCGAGGCCAGACTGGCGGCCAACTCTGAGCCGGGCGAGGAGCCTCCGTATGTTCGGCTCGCCAATCCGATCGTCGTCGATCGGGTCGTGATGAGACGGACGCTGCTGTCGGGATTGCTGGAGATCGCCGCGGCCAACGCCCGGCACGCCGATCGGCTCGCGTTCTTCGAAGTCGGCCCGGTCTTCCTCTCACGCCCGGATCGTGTGCTGCCTGAGGAACCGGTGCGCATCGCGATGCTGCTGGCCGGCCCGCGCGCGATGCCAGGCTGGCAAGGCGCGGATCGGGAGCCGATGGATTTCTACGATCTGAAGGGCGTCATCGAGGGCCTCGCCCAGGCGATGCAGGTCCCGGCCATCAGCGTCGAGCCGGCTGCGCATCCGTCGCTGATTCCAGGCCGGTCGGCGAAGCTGCTCATCGGCGCCGAGCCGGCGGGTCATTTCGGCGAACTGCACCCGGCGGTCGCCGGGCGCTTCGGCATCACCGGCCAGCGCGTCCTGATCGCCGAACTGGATCTGGCGACGCTGACGGCCGACGTCACCGATCGACATGCGTCGAGGGCCGTGCCGACGTTCCCTCCCGTGCGCGAAGATATCGCGGTGATCGTCAGTGACGAGATCCCTGCGGCAAAGGTCTGCGCGGTGGTCCGTGCGGCCGGAGGACCGATGCTCTCGGGGATGGCGCTGTTCGACGTCTACCGCGGAGGACAGGTTGGCCCGGGGAACAAGAGCCTGGCACTCAGCCTGACCTATCAGGCATCCGACCGCACATTGACGGATGTCGACGCCGCGAAGATCCGCGAGCGCATCGTCCGGGCGCTGCAGACCGAACTGGGCGCCACGTTGCGGGGCTGACGAGGGCGGGCGGGCCCAACGGATTTACAGCGCGCCGGGCCGCATCGACACGCCGGGAACGGGCTGGGCTGGTTCCGGGGCCGGCGGCTCCGGCGTGAAATCCTCGCCCGGATTGATGAAGCGGTCGCGTTCGAACCTGTACTGTTTGTCGTACAGCTGCCGGTACCGGCCGTTGATGGCCAGCAGGCTCTCGTGGGTGCCGCGCTCGACGATCTCTCCCGCCTCGAGGACCAGGATCTGGTCGGCGCTCTGAATGGTCGACAGGCGATGGGCAATCACGAAGGTCGTGCGTCCCGTGCGCAGGCGCGCAAGGCCATCCTGGATCATCGCTTCGCTCTCGCTGTCGAGGCTCGACGTCGCCTCGTCGAGGATCAGGATGGTGGGTTCGGCCAGCAGGGCCCTGGCGATGGCGACGCGCTGCCGCTGGCCGCCGGACAACCGCACGCCCCGCTCACCCACTACCGTGTCGTACTTCTCCGGAAATCCCCGCACGAACTCGTCGCAGTGCGCGAGCCGGCTCACCGCCTCGATCTGCTCACGTGAGGCATGGGGCCTGGCGTAGGCGATGTTGTCCGCCACCGTGCCATCGAACAGGAAGTTGTCCTGGAGCACGATGCCGAGGTGTTCGCGGTAGTCGCGCAACTTCACCGTCTCCAGGTCGTGGCCATCCACCAGCACACGGCCCGCCTTCGGCCGGGCGAACGTCATGATGAGCGAGATCAGTGTGCTCTTGCCAGATCCGCTCGATCCCACCAGCGCCGTGGTCGTGCCGGCCGGCGCGTGAAACGTCACGCCTTTAAGCACGGGCACGCCGGCGGTGTACTCGAAGTCCACTCCCTCGAACCGCACGTCGCCGACCAGGTCCGGCATGGGCGCCCGGGTCTGGTCCTGCTGATCCTCGGTCGCCATGCGCCTGATCTCGCGGATGCGATCGAGGCCCGCAAACGCTTCGCTCAATTGGGTACTGATCGACGCGATCTGCACCAGCGGCGCCACCGTGAGGCCGGTAAACAGCAGGTACATCAGGAAGTCGCCCAGCGTCATCGTGTTGGCGATCATGGCGCGCCCCCCGACGACGAGCATGACGACGCCGATGACGCCAACAATCACCGTGGCCCCTGCGCTGACGGTCGACACGCCGGTGATCGACTTCGCCACGTTGCGCAACAACCGGTGTGCGCCCTTTGCAAAGACCAGTTCCTCGCGCTTCTCGGCCACGTAGGCCTTGACGACGCGCACGCCGCCGAGGGCCTGGTTGAGCCGCCCGGTCACCTCGGCGTTGATCTGGCCGCGTTCCCGGAAGAGCGGCCGCAGGCGCATGAAGGCCACGGCCATCAGTGCGCCGAACATCAGCAGCACGACCAGCGTCACCGACGTCAGCCGCCAGTTGAGGTAGAACAGCACGCCGAGCGCGAGGCCGGCCGTGACGAATCCTCCCGTCAGCTCGACCAGCCCAGTGCCAATCAGATTCCGGATCCCCTCGGCGTCGGTCATGATCCGTGAGATCAACTGCCCGGTCTGCGTAGTATCGAAGAAGCCCACCGGCAGCCGCATGACGTGCTCGTGCACGTTCTTCCGCATCTCGGTGATGGCCCGCTGCGCGGCCACGCTGAGCACCTGAGACAGAGCGAAGGAGGTCGCCGCCTGAACTGCCGTCGCGCCGGCCGCCGCGAGCGCGAGCAGCGGCAGCAAGTCCGCGTTGTGCTTCCCGATGACGTCGTCGACGAGGTACTTGGAGGTGGCGGGAAGCACCAGTCCCACCACGCGGTTGATGAGCATCAGCCCCAGGCCGAGCGCGAGCCGCCAGCGATGGGCCCAGACCAGCACGCGCGCCTCTTCCCACACATTCGAGAAGCGCACCTTCTTCTTCTCCTCTATCGACATCAGGACTCCCGCTTGCACAGTAGCAGATACGGCAGCACGCAGCTGGCGGGAGCTGCAGTGCCGTGGTGCTTCGCTCCACGGCACCTGCTTGCCTCATCCGACCTGCCCGTTTCGACCCTCTCGGCACGGCGTCGAGAATCGACGCCGTGCCCGCTTCTACCCCGGCACGCGAACGAGCAGCGCACCGGGGATGACGCGCACGGTGATGTCGCTTGTCATCCCGAGCGGCTCGCCGTCGACGTGGACCGGGGCTGCGGGGCTGGCGGTCACCGAGACGTCCTGCACGAGGGCCGTCATCGTTCCCCCGATCCGATGTACGGATCCGGTGTAGAGCCGCCAGAGTTGCGCCAGAATCAGCAGCGGCGGCCGCGCCTCCACCAGCACGAGGTCGAGATGGCCATCATCAGGCGTGGCCTGCGGGGCGATCTGGGCGCCGCTGCCCCACTGCCTGGTGTTCGCCATCGAAATGAAGAGCGCCCCGCCCTCCCGCGTCACGCGCCCATCGGCGTCGCGCACGACGTAACGAGACGGCACGTAGCGGAACAACTCGCGGACGGTGGTCGCCGTGTAGGCCATGACGCCCCGTCTATGGCCGGCAGCGCGTGCGAACACGTGCGCGACATGGGCGTCAAAGCCGATCCCCGCGACATTGAAGAACAGGTGTCCGTTCAGTGTGCCGGCATCGATCGCGCGACTGCAGTCACCAAGCGCCACCGCCATCGCCGACGCTCGCCGGGAGGGAATTCCGAGTTCGCGCGCGAGGCCATTGCCGGACCCGGCCGGGATGATACCGAGCGACACGTGGGTCTTGACGAGGGCCGTGGCGACCGAATTGATCGTCCCGTCTCCGCCCCACGCGATCACGCGCTCAGCGCCGCGATCGACGGCCTCCCGGGCGAGTCGCTCGCCATCACCGGGTCCGTGGATCACGGCGATCGATCCATCGACGCCGTGACGACGAAGCATCGCCCGGGTCCATTCGACGAGGATCTCGGCCGGCTGACGCGATCGCGCCGGGCCCGACGCGGGATTGATGATGACGCCGATCTTCACGTGGACGGCTCTCCAGCTGAATCACTGACGATCGCGCAGAGGCGGTGAGAATCGATCCATGTTGCCGATCATCTCGCGAATGGCCTTGACGCCCGCGGTGCGGACCGCGTCGGTCACGTCGTGGCTCGTGCCTCCTGGCCCCGTCGTCAGATCGAACGCGTAGTCCCGGTTCGACACGCCATCCGCGATATAGAGCGACCGTCCCGCGTCGGAGATCGCGGCGTACACCGGCCCGTAGCTCGATGCCACGACGTACTGACTCCGTAGGTACGGCGTGACCTCATCCGGGCGGTCCGTGAAGAGCGGGCGACCGAACAGCGGGTTGTTCGCAACCGGTCGCTGGCCGAGCAGATAGTAGAGCGTGGGCGTCAGGTCCACCGTGAAGGCGATGAGGTTCGGGTCCGCGGAGGCGCCGCGCATCCACGCCGGCAGATGCACGATCATCGGGACCTTCAGGACTTCCGGAAAGAGCGTGTAGGCATGCCCCCACCGCCCCTCTTCGCCAATCGATTCTCCATGGTCCGACGTCAGGATGATGATGCTGTCGTCGTAGACCTTCTCGCGGCGCAGCACGTCGAGGAACCCGCCGAAGCAGGCGTCCAGACGGTGCACGCGCGACGCGACCGGCGCGTAGAACCCCGGGTAGTGCTCCCCCGCCGGCACGGTCGCGCCTTCGCGCGTGATGGCGGCGATGTGGACGTTCTGCGGCTGCGTGTACGCGAACAGCGGCCGCCCGTCGTTGCGATTGCGCGCGGTGATCCGGCCGCCCAGTTCGGTCAGCGTCCGACACACGTCGTAGTCTCTGGCATTGAGACCCTGGTCCAGTTCGGTCAGTCCCGGCCATGGCGCCAGGAGGCGCTGCAGAATATGGTCCTTGCTGACGAACGCCTGGTACTGGCCGGCCTCCAGCAGTTTCTGCAGCGAGTTCATCCGCCAGTACTCGTTCGGATACTGCTGGTGCGGCACGGCGGTGCCCGTCCACAGCGCCGGCTCGGACAAGCCGGTCGCGCCGTACCGGGTGAACGCGTTGCGGAAGACCGTGCTCTCGCTCGCGAACTTCCCAATGGCGGGGGTGAAAGCCACCGAGGCGTTGTAGGGCGAGAGATAGTCTGGCCGCAGGCTGTCGATCACCAGGAAGAACACGTGTGGCGTGCGGCCGACCGGAGCCCGAAGTGCCGGCACCATGGCCACATCTGGCGCGACGATGGTCACCGTGCGCGGGATGTTCGTGTGCCGCCGCAAAAGCGCGTAGAACGCGCTCATCTCGCCGTTCGACGGTGCCGGCTGGAGGTCCGTAAGATCGTGAACGATCCGGAACGACACGTCGTACGCCGCATAGCGTTCAATAGTCGACGAGTGGGTGCCGGCCGGCAGATGAATCATGGCCAGGGAGGCAGGCACCACGATGACCACCGCGAAGATGGCCACCGCCGCGATCGGCACCCCTCGCAGAAGCGTCGGCGTCGTGCGCCGCGAACACGGGGCGCTCCCGACGTTTCGATAGACCCAGGCGAACCCGACGGTCGCGATCGCGATGACGCCGAGCTTCTGGAACAGGTAGTTCCAGTCCATCTCCGATGTCGCCACGGCCAGCCAGTAGGCCGCCGCCACCCACATCAGACCCATCAGCACGCGGGCGACGCGCGATGTTCCGGCAAGCGCGTTAATGGGGCGCAAGGCCAATCCAATCCCTGACACGACCGGTTCATCCGGAGGAGCCAGGCGCACGGCCCAGCCAGCGAATGTCAGGCCCACGGCGATCGCAGCCCACAGGCCGAGCAGATGTCCCGTCACGTCGGCCATCGACACCGACGCGAGGATCAGCTTGTCGATGATCGCGGCCAGGATACTGATGCCGGCCGCCGAGGCCAGGACGAACTCCACGAGGGCCGGGCGCCGACACGCCGACGCGATCCCGCGGATGAGCGCGAGCAGCACGAAGATCGCCGTGAACACGACCAGGTGCAGGATCACGCTCCAGGCCACCACCCCGGCAGAGGCCAGATCGAGCACGACCCCGCGAGGTCTGATCGGCTGCAGGCCCGCGTACAGCAGCGCGAGCGCGACGGCGGTGATGAGGCACGTGCGCAGCAGGCGACCGTATTCTCCGCCCGGGACTGGAGCCCAGGCGATCCTCCGCCCGGTCCCGGCCAGGTCCACCAGCGCCACCGCGAACAGCGGCATCAGCCACACGGCGCTCCACACGAGTGACGCCCATTCGTTGCCAACCCTCGTCAGCAGCGGCGACACGGCCAATGTGATGCCCGTGGCCACTCCGGCGAAGAGCACGATCGCCACCAGCACCCGTGTGCCCGGGCGGTAGTCTCCGCGCAGCGTCCAGGCCCCGCACGCAAAGGCCACCCAGTACAGCCAGGGATGAAGCTGGGCGAAGACGGCCGTCCAGCTGACGACGCGGAATTCGATGACCTGTTGATACGCGAAGGGAATGTACGCGATCAGGCAGTACAGGGACGTGATCACGCAGAACGCGGCGAAGATCAGTCGCAGCAGCAGAAACACGATGACGGAACGACGCGCCAGCATCATCAACCCGATCTGCGAGATCGTATCTCGCCGGCACCGTTCCCGGTGTAGGATTCCACCTTACGCATGAAGCCGCTGGCAAGGAGTGTACCCGACATGGAGCAGAACAGGCGACAGCCCGGACCATCGAAATCTGACTCACCACGCAGTCGAACCAGACGGACGTTTCTGAAGACCGTGCCCGCAGCCGTGGCCGCGAGCCTGGCCGCGCCGGCCCTGGCGCAGCAGCCGCCGCAGCCCGATGCGCAGCTGCGCATTCCGAAGAGTGCCCTGGGCAGCGCCGAGCAGGTGGCGGGCCTCAAGTTCACCGATGCCGAGGAGGAGATGGCCCTGCGCGGGATCAACCGCAATCTCGACGCGTTCGAGACGCTGCGGAAGATGGACATCCCGCTCAGCACCGAGCCGGCCTTCACGTTTCATCCGTACCTGCCGGGCAAGCGCCCGAAGCCAGGCTCGAAGCCCCGGCCCCAGCCCATGGTGTCCCGGCCCGCGAAGATTGTGGTCAGCCCTTCCCTCGAGGACCTCGCGTTCGAGCCGGTCACGTCGCTTTCGCGCCTGATCGAATCGCGACAGGTCAGCGCGACGGCGCTCACGAAGATGTATCTGGGCCGGCTCAAAAAGTACGGCGAGACGCTGAAGTGCGTGATCACGCTCACCGAGGATCTGGCGCTGGCGCAGGCCGCGCAGGCCGACAGAGACATTCGCGCCGGCCGCTACAAGGGCCCCCTGCACGGGATTCCGTGGGGCGCGAAGGATCTGTTCGCGACCAAGGGTATTCGGACGACGTGGGGCGCCAAGCCGTACGAGAACCAGGTGATTGACGTCGACGCCACCGTCGTCGAGCGGCTGCGCGATGCGGGAGCCGTGCTCGTGGCCAAGCTGTCGATGGGCGCGCTCGCGCAAGGTGGCGAATGGTTCGGCGGATCGACGCACACGCCGTGGAACATCCAGCGCAGTTCCTCGGGGTCGTCCGCCGGCCCGGCCGCGGCCACGGCCGCGGGCCTGGTCGGCTTCGCGCTCGGCACCGAGACCCTGGGCTCGATCATCTCGCCGTCCACGGCGTGCGGCGTCACGGGCCTGCGGCCCACCTACGGCCGCACCAGCCGCTACGGCGCGATGGCGCTCAGCTGGACGATGGACAAGATCGGTCCGATGTGCCGGACGGTGGAGGACTGCGTGCTGGTGTTCAACGCCATCCACGGTCCCGACGGGCGCGACGAGTCCGTGGTCGACGCGGCGTTCGACTGGCAGCCCGCGCGCCCGCTCTCCTCGATGCGCATCGGGTACGTCCAGAGCGAGTTCGAGGTCGAACCCCCGGCCACGATGTCCGAGGACCGCAAGAAGACGTTCCTGCAGCAGAAGCAGTTGATGATCGACGCGCTCGATGCGCTGCGACAAGCGGGCGCGAAGCTGGAGCCGATCGCCCTGCCAGACTTTCCCGTGCAGGCCATTCGATTCATTCTCAGCTGCGAAGCGGCCGCCGCCTTCGACGACTTGACCCGGTCGAAGGGCATCGATCAACTGACAGCCCAGGGGGCCGGCGACTGGCCCAATCAGTTCCGGACGTACCGATTCGTGCCGGCGGTCGAGTACATCCGCGCGATGCGGGCGCGCACACTGCTGATGCGCCAGATGGACGCGCTGATGTCCACGTACGACGTGTTCGTCTCGACCACGCGGAGCGCGAGCCTGACGTCGACGAATCTGACCGGACATCCGGCACTTGCGATGAAGGCGGGCTTCATCGACGGCATGCCGGTCTCGCTGATGATCACGGGCCGGCTGTACGACGAAGCCGCGGTGCTTCGCGTGGCGCTGGCCTACGAGCGCGCCACGAAGTGGCACACCATGCACCCGAAGCTGGCGTGATCAGGGTTCACACGGTTTCCGGAGTCGGAGATAATCTCAGGCACACGGCACACGCCCCCAGAGGTCAGGAGCACGGATGAAATCGAAGCTGACGATTCTCGCCCTCGTGTTGATCGCCACCGCCGTCGGCATGGTGGCCCAGGAACGCGAAGATCGCACGCTGCTCTCGGCAGCCGAGATGCGCGCCATCATCAACGAAGCCTCGGGAGAGCGCGCGCTGCACCACGTGATCGAGATGGTGCCCTACCCGCGCGTGCGTCCTAAGAGCGAGTACGTAGGGCATTTTCGCGAGTCCGACGTCGTGGCGACATTTGCCAAGGAGTACGGATTCAGCAACGTCGAGATCGAGTCGTTTCCCGCGCCGGGCACGGCCTACCAGCCGTCGCAGGGTGAACTCTGGATGGTCGAACCTCAGATGGACAAGCTGTACGACATCTACGACACCGCGGTCTCGCTGGCGGCGGGCAGCGATTCGGGCGATGTGACGGCCGAACTGGTCGACGTGGGCGCGGGCGGGCGGCCCGAGGACTACGCACGCAAGGACGTAGCCGGCAGGATCGTGCTGGGATCGGCGGGCACCAGCGCACTCCAGCGCCTGGCGGTCTTCGAGCGCGGCGCGATCGGCGTGCTCAGCTACAACGACCTGCGCGCCGACGATCTTCCCGATCAGCTCATGTCCCAGAGTGTCTCGGCGTCGGCTCCACAGGGCAAGAAGCCCGGATTCGGCTGGTCCATCTCACCGCGCGTCGGCCGCGATCTCGCCGCCCACCTGGCGCGCGGCGAGAAGGTCAGGCTGCGCTCCGTCGTCAAGGCCGAGACGTTTCCCGGCGAGATGGAAATGGTCCACGCGACGATTCCCGGCGACGGCTCCACCGATCAGGCGATCGCGCTTTCCGCGCACCTCTACGAGGGCGTTCTCAAACAGGGCGCCAACGACGACAGCTCAGGCTGCGCGCTGATTCTCGAGATGGGGCGCGCCTACATGCGCCTGGTGGCCGAAGGCAAGCTGCCGAAACCGACGCGCACGATTCACTTCCTGTTCGTGCCGGAAATCAGCGGAACCACGGCCTGGCTCCGGGCGCACGACGACGTGCGAAAGACGCTCATTGCGGATCTGAATTTCGACATGGAAGGCCTGACGCTCAAGCTGAGCGGCAGCGCCTGGGTGATGCACCGCACGCCGGACAGCTTTCCGACGTTCCTGAACGATGTCGGGGCGAGTGTCCTCGAGTACGTCGCCAACCTCAACCGGGAGCGGGTGCGCTACCGTTCGGTCGGCTACGGCTTTACGCTCCCGGTGGTCGCGCAAAGCGGCACGCGGGATCCCTTCTTCGTGATCGTCGACAAGCACTACGGCGCGAGCGACCACGTGGTCTACCTGGGCCAGGGCATCCCGTCGCTGATGTTCATCACATGGCCGGATCACTACTATCACTCGTCGCAGGACACGCCAGACAAGCTGGATCCGACGCAGTTGAAGCGGGCGGCGGTCGTGGGGATCGGCTGTATGAGCCTGCTGGCCTCAGCCGGCGATAACGCGGGGATGAAGGTGGCGGCCGAGGCGCTTGCGCGCGGCAGTGAGCGGATGGGTGAAGCGCAGCGCAAGGGGTTGAGCTATCTGGCGGATCTCTCGTTTGGCCTGTCGCTGCCGGACGCGCTCAAGGAAGCGCGTGCGGCGGTCCGTCACCAGACCAACGTGGAAAAGGCCGTGGTCCGGTCGGCGGCGGTTCTCTTCGACAATCCGGCGGGTGCGGAAAAGAAGCTCGCGGGATTCGACGCGCTGGTCGATCAGCGCGCCGGGGCGCTCCAGAACGAAATCACGGCATTCTTCAAGCTGCGCGCCGAATTGTTGAAGGTGCCCGCCGTCGAACCGGCGGCGACCGACCTTGAGAAGCTCGCCGCGCGGACGACGGTCGAGCAGGTGCCGCCGCCGGCCGGAGCAGCCGCACAGGGCGGTCGAGGCGGCGCGGCGATGCAGAACGTGCCAGCCGCCGATCGCGCAGCTGTCCAGGCGGCCCGCGCGAAGATCCCGGGCCACATGACGTCTGAGCTGGGTACAATTCTTCGCCAGAAGAGGACCGTGATCGAGATTCGCGACTTCATCTCCGGCGAATTCGAACCCGTGCCCCTCGCCGACGTGTTTGACTACCTGAAGGCCACCGAGAAAATGGGCCAGATCAAGCTCGTGGAACAACCCGAAACGCCGGCCAAGGGCAAGGCACCGGCCGTCAAGAAGCACTGACATGGCCAAGCTGGTGCAGGAACACACCACGTACTACACCTATCTCGACACCCCGGTGGGCACGCTGATGCTCGCCGGGTGTCGCGACCACGGTCTCCGCTACGTCAGCTTCCAGCGCGGGAAGGGGGCCAAGGCGCCCGAATCGCAGTGGCAGCGGTCGGATGCGCCGTTTCGTGACGCCATCCGGCAGCTCAAGGAGTACTTCTGCGGCAAACGCGTCACGTTCGACCTGAAGCTGAACGCCAAGGGCACGCCGTTCCAGATCAAGGTATGGCGAGCGCTCGCGGAGATACCCTACGGAGCCACCCGCTCGTACGCGCAGATCGCGCGACGGGTCGGCCGCCCGCTCGCCGTGCGCGCGGTGGGGCTGGCCAACGGACGCAACCCTCTGCCCATCATCGTGCCATGCCATCGGGTCATCGGCAGTGACGGCCAGCTGGTCGGCTACGGCGGTGGACTGTCCACCAAGCAGGCCCTGCTCCAGCTGGAAGGCGTCGGGCTGACGGCCGACGGGTTCATCACGCCCCCTCCTCGTCGCCGGCGAGCATGACACGCGTCCTCACGATCGGGCTCGTCGCGGCGGTCGCGGCCTCGGTCTTCGAGGTAGACTGACGGTAGCGGTCACGCGAGCCGGTTCCAGAGGACTCGCGGGGCCGTTACCAGCACGGGAGGGATCGGATGCCGGACCAGACCCAGGGTCAGTACGACGTGCAGCGCTTCAAGGACCTGATTCACGAGATTCCGTTCGCGATGTTTACGACTGTTACCGCCGGCGGCGGGCTGCGGAGCCGGCCGATGGTGGCGATCGGCGACGCGTTCGACGGATCTTTGTGGTTCTTCTCTCGCGCGACCTCACCGGTCGCCCAGGAGATCGACGGCAACAGTCACGTCAACGTCACCTACGTCTCGGCGCCCGAGGATCGGTTCGTCACGGTATCGGGCAACGCGGTGATGGTGCGTGACGTGGCCAGAGCCCGGCAGATGTGGAACCCGACGTTTGCCAAGTGGTTCACGGGCGGTGCCGACGACGCCGAACTGTCGATGATCAAGGTTGTTCCGACCGTCGTCGAGTACTGGGATCGCAAGGCCGGACGGATGCAACAGCTCTAGATGAGCCCGAGACACACTCATAGCGTCAGGACGGCGTGCCCGCTCGACTGCCCCGACTCGTGCAGCATGACTGCGACGATCGAGGATGGCCGGCTCAGCAAGCTCGACGGCAGTCACGAACACCCGGTGACGCACGGCTTCATCTGCGCCAAAGTCCGCCAGTTTGCCAGCCGCGTCTACGGCCGGGATCGCCTGCTGCGGCCGGGGATTCGCACGGGCCCGAAGGGTGCTGGTCAGTTCCGGTGGGTCGAGTGGGACGAAGCCCTGGAGCACGTCGCGCAGAAGATGATCGAGGCCAGAGATCGGCATGGCGCCGAGTCGGTCCTGCCGTTCTACTACGGAGGGTCGAACGGGCTCGTGACGCAGGATACGACCGACATGCGGCTGTTCCGGCGCTTTGGTGCCTCGCGCCTCGACCGCACGGTCTGCGCGTCGACCACGGGCGCGGCCAACCAGGCGCTCTACGGCAAGATGCCGTCGGTGACCTACGCGGACTACGCTCATGCCCGCCTCATTGTCGTGTGGGGCGCGAACCCGTCTGCGTCCGCCATTCACCTGGTTCCCCACATCCGGGAGGCACAGCGCAACGGCGCCGGGCTGGTCGTGATCGATCCCCGCAACACCCAACTGGCGCGCCTCTCCGATCTGCACCTGCCGGTCCGGCCAGGCACCGATGTCGCGGTCGCGCTGGCGCTGCATCGGTACCTGTTTGAAGGCGGCCTTGCCGACACGGCGTTCCTCGATGAACACGCCACCGGGGTCGACCGCCTGAGGGAACGGGCGGCGCCGTGGACGTTGCAGCGTGCCGCAGAGGTCGCGGGCGTGCCGGCCAATGACCTGCGTCGCTTCGCCGCGATGTATGCCGAATCGTCGCCGGCCCTGATTCGGTGCGGCTGGGGCCTCGAGCGGAACAGGAATGGCGGCAACGCCGCGATGGCGATTCTCGCGTTGCCGGCCGTGGCAGGAAAGTTCGGCGTGCGCGGCGGCGGCTACTCGATGAGCAATTCGGGCTCGTGGGGACTGACCAACACCTGGATTGGGGCGGATGCGCCGTCCACCCGCGTCATCAACATGAACCACCTCGGGCGCGTCCTTACCGACAGTCCTCAACCGCCGGTGACGGTGTTGTTCGTCTACAACTGCAACCCGCTGGCGACCATGCCCGACCAGAATCGCGTGCGGCGCGGACTGCTGCGCGACGATCTGACGACGGTCGTCTTCGACCAGGTGATGACCGACTCGGCGATGTACGCGGATGTCGTGCTGCCAGCCACCACGTTTCTCGAAGCCTACGATCTGGCGAGGGCGTATGGCCCGATCAACCTGCAGATGACGCAGCCTGTCATCGATGCGGTCGGCGACGCCCGTCCGAACGTCGAGGTCTTTGCTGATCTGGAACAACGCCTGGGTCTGTCGCAGGAGGGCGACCCGGTCACCGACGTCGAGATGATGATGAAGATTCTCGACGAACTTCCCGAGTCGATCAGCGGCGCGCTGAAGCATCAGGGACAGCCGGTGCCACCGTGCGGTTTCGCGCCGGTGCAGTTTGTCGACGTTTTCCCGCGCACACCCGACGCCAGGATCGACCTGTTTCCGGAGCGACTGGATCGCGAAGCGCCGCTCGGGCTCTACGCCTATCAGGACGATCCCGTGACCGACCCGTTTCCGCTCGCGATGATTTCGCCGTCGACCGAGAAGACGATCAGTTCGACGCTCGGTGAGCTGAACGATCGCCCTGCCGAGCTCTCGCTCCATCCAGAAGATGCGCGGCACCGGGAGATCGCGGACGGGGACAGGATTCGCGTGTTCAACGCCCTCGGCGAAGTGCGCTGCCTCGTCAGCGTTTCGCCGATTGTCCGGCCCGGCACCGTGTCACTTCCCAAGGGGCTGTGGAGCCGGAGCACGGAGAACGGGTCCACCGCCAACGCCCTGTCGCCAGACACGTTGTCGGATATCGGCGGGGGCGCTTGCTTCAACGATGCACGGGTGCAAGTGGAGAAGCTCGGGGAAATGTGAGGAGAGATATGAGCCGGACGGTCACATGCGTCAAGTTGGGGAAGCCACTGCCTGGCCTGGATGCGGCCCCGTGGCCTGGTGAGCTTGGCCAGCGCATCTTCGAGAACGTGTCGGCCGAAGCCTGGAAGATGTGGGAAGAGCGGATGAAGATGATCCTCAACGAGTACCGGCTGCTGCCGTTTCAAAAGGAAGCGCAGGAACTGGTGGCGAGGCAGATGGAGGAGTTCTTCTTCGGAGACAACTCTGCCCTGCCGCCAGAGTACGTGCCCCAGCGGCAGAAATAGAGCGTCGACCAGCCCTTCGACTCGCGAACTGACATACGGCTCGCTCAGGACACGCGCGCGATCATCCGCTTGGCGCCAGCGGCAGCTCGCGATCGATGTCAAAGTGCAGTCTGCCGTGCGCCGCTCGCAGCGCGGCCACGACGTCCTCGCCGAGGCCGGCCGTCGCAAACATGAAGCCCAGGTAGCTCGCGCCTTCCGGCAGCGGCACCAGGCGCTGGCCGGGCTTGGCCGTGATGATGACGTCTTCCACAAGCGCGACGGCACGAGCCTCAGCGACGCCTCTCACGCCACGGTACACGCCGGCGTTCGGAATGGGCATCATCATCACGCCCGACGCGCAGGCTTCCCGACGGCAGCCTCGGACATCTTCACCAAGCGCGTGACGCAGCAGCAACTCTTCCAGCGATATCGTGTGACCCTCTGTCTGCCTGCCCTGAGCAAGCAGTCCAGTCTCTCGCGAGCCGATGGGTCCTGAGCGCGTTCCGGGATCGATCCCGGCTCGAGGGACATCGAATCGCAGCGCCCGTGCGCACAGTCCGCCAATCGGGCGTGCCGCCACCTCGAGGACGAAGACGCCATCCGCGTTCGCACGGCATTCCGCGTGCACCGGCCCGTGCGACAGTCCGATCGCAGCGGTAGCCGCGGCGACCGCCGTGAGGACGGCTTCCTGGATGGCGGCGTCGTGGGCGGACGGAGTTACATAGATCGTCTCTTCGAAGAAGGGGCCATCCAGCGGATCGGGTTTGTCGAAGAGCGCAAGCGCCTCAAACACCCCATGATGCATCAGGCCTTCAACAGCGAACTCCACCCCAGGGATATAGCCTTCGATCAGCACCTGCCGAAGCGCCGGATCCTTCATCGTCTTGATGTCTGGCGCCCGCAGAATCTGACGTACTCTTCGGAACGCGGTGGAAAAGGCGTGCGGGTTGTCCACGCGAATCACACCCCGGCTGCCCGAGAGCGCGAGCGGCTTGATGACCGACGGGTACGGCACGCGCGACGCCAGTCGATCGTGGTCGTCATCAATGTCGGCCGCCGCAAACCACGGCACGCGCAGACCTGCTGCCATCAGGGCATTGCGGCTGTCGAGCTTGTTTCGGCTGGTTCTCGCGGCGGCAGGCGAATGGAACGGCAGGTGCAACAGTTCCGCCGCGCGGGCGGCCAGCACCGTGGGCTGGTCGCCAAGAGCGAGGATGCCAGAGATGGGGCCATCCTGCGACGCCGACGCGATGGCCGCGACCGAGCGGGGGTCGTCGTAGAACCGAACCGCCAGCGAGTGATCGCCCCACGGGTCCTCGAGCCCACGGCATCGGTCGAGCCCGAATATCAGCTCGACACCCAACGCCGACGCGGCGTCGCCGAACGAGCGTGTCTGATAGCCGGTCGTTGTTGCAAGCAGCAAGACCCGTTTCATCCGTAACCCATCAAAGAAGAGCCACCTGCCCTTCGGTGGGTTCCGCTCAACAGTACCAGGGCTCGTTGAGGTACGGCACCGAGGTTCGTCGATAGTCCCCATCCAGCGTAACTGGCGCTCGGCCGGCGTCCGGATCCGCGTTGGCGAATTCGCAGGCCAGCCGCCAGACGCGGTCGAACACCTCGCCTCTGCCAGCCCCGGCATGGCATCCGACGGTTGCGATGATCACTTTCTGCAGCGCGTCGACGCGGGCGTCGCGGTGGGCCCACGGGTACGCGAGCGCCACGGGATCGAACGGTCCCACGAGCGTGCGGATGTCGGGCAGGTCGAGGAGTCGTGATCCGTTCGAAACGAGCAGGCGGATACCGAGCTGAATCGGCGCCACGTGCTCGACCAGATCAAGACGCCGTATGGCCGACAGCAGCTCTATGTATCCGTCCAGCGACGTCCACGGCGTAAACGGCACAAACGTCGGCGCCAGTGCCAGTGCGTGCTGACGGCACAGGGACACCGTGCGCTCGACGTCGGCAGCTGTGTGCCCTTTGTCCAGCGTGGCGAGGATCCCGTCGTCGATCGACTCGACCGCCGTCGTCACAAACAGACAGCCCGTGTCTCGCAGCAGCCCGAGCAGTGACTGGTGCCGCAGCAGATGAGAAATCTTGATCGTGACGTCGTAGGTCAGGTGAGGAAACTCATCGTGCAACGCCGTGACGGTACGCCGAGCGTGCGCCGGCCCGTTGAAGAAATCGGGGTCCCCGAAGGTGATGTGCGCCGCGCCGGAAGCCACCTGATTCCGGATGTCGGCGAGCACCACCCCGGTGGGCACCGTGCGAATCTGTCCGCGGTACACCGGCACCACCGGGCAGTGGCGGCAGAAATACTTGCAACCCCGGCTGGCCTCGGTGTACCCGGCGACAACAGACGAATCATCGCGCTGCAACGACGCATAGCAGGACGGCCCAGGGAGGCCGGCTCGATCAGGCACGAGAAAATTGAGCCGTGCGATCGGTCGCGCCAGGCTGCGACAGTCAGGCGCCGGGCCTGCCGTAGCGTCTGTCGCGCCCTCGACGCGTTCCGTCCCGTGGTTTCCACGCGCGTACTCGACCAGGTCCGCTTCGACTTCCGCCCCGTACGTCGCGTCGATGCCATGCGCGCGCAACAGCCCCGCATTGGGCGGCGCGTACAGCCCAAACGCGCACAGTCGTGCTCCCGGATTGAGTGCTCGGACGCGATCGATGACCGGCAGCGCAAGTCGCGTGGCCGTGTGCATGGGGAGGTAGAACGCAACCACGTCCGCGCCACGCGCGACGTCCTCGTCGAGTCGCTGGCGCGACAGATCCTGCACGACGACCTCTGCGCCGGCCTGCCTCAACCACGCCGCAGGCGAGGCGAGACCGAAGGGCTGGCGCCCGAGTTCATACGTCGAGAGCAGGACGACCCGCATCCTGTGATTGTGTCACAGCGGCAGAGGAAGCGGAGTCAGGCCAGGGCGCGGCCCTTGGTCTCCGGGATCCAGATCCAGGCGACTGCCGCGAGCACGAAGGCCACGGCAGCGACGGAAAACGCGACGCCGAATCCACGGCCCGCAGCAAGGGACCCGACCGCGTACGGCGCCACGGCGCTGCCCAGGCGCCCGATGTTATAGGTGAAGCCCTGGGCGGTTGCGCGAATCTCGGTCGGATAGATCTCGGCGGTGACGGCCCCGAACCCGGTGAAATAGCCCGTCGCAAAAAACGCCGTGACCGGGCCGAGCACGAGGAGCACCGCCGGCGTCCGCGTCACCGAGTAGCCGAGCAGCAGTACCGCAGCCATGAGCACGTAGATCACGTATGCACGCTTGCGTCCGATGGCATCGCTGATGAACCCGAACGACACGTAGCCGAACCACATCCCGACCTGCATCGCGATGATGAATCCGGACATCACGCGCGTGCTGAGGCCGATGCCGCCGTCCGCCACCGGAAGCGACAGGTATGCCGGGATCCATTGATTGAACCCCCACCACGCGAACATCGTGCAGGCGTTCATGAGCGTGACCGGCACCGTGAGGCGCAGCAGATCGCCCTTGAAGATGTCACTGAGACCCGCGCGCGAGGCGGCCGCGCGGCCTCGGCGCTCGTTCCACATGGCCGGTTCGGCAACCCGCTTCTGCACCCAGATGGTGAGCAGGGCGGGCAGCACACCGACGAAGAACACGGCTCGCCATCCCCAGATGGGCATCACGATGGCCACCACCAGGGCTGCGGCGGCGTAGCCAATCGCCCACGCGCTTTGCATGAAGCCGAGCGCCTTGCCTCGATACTCGGCAGGCCAGGTTTCCGACACCAGCGCGGCGCCGCTCGCCCATTCGCCGCCCATCCCGAGGCCGAGGCAGATGCGGAAGACGGCCAACTGCATCACCGTCTGCGAGAAACCGCACATGGCGGTGAACACGGAATAGATGAGGATGCTGGCAATCAGGGACCGTGTCCGCCCGTATCGATCGGCGACAATGCCGAACACCAGCCCCCCGACTGCGGAGGCCACCAGCGTGATCGAGCCCAGCAGGCCCGCGGTGTCCTTGCTGATGCCGAGGTCCTTGATGAGGGTCGCCAGCACAAGCGCATAGAGCATCACGTCGAAGCTGTCGAGCATCCAGCCCAGGCCGCCCGCAACCAGTGCCCGCCGCCCTTCGGGTGTGCCGGCCCGCCACCATCCGAACCAGCCGGACGCGTCAACCGCTGTCGTCATTGATCCCTCCCCAGTCCCGTCTGTTCGAGCGCGTCGGCCAGTTCGCCGAACCCGTCGGCGGCCAATTCGCTTCCAGCGTCCTCGTCGTACACGTCCTCAACCGGTCCTGCCGGCCTGGCCCGTTCCGGCGTCACCAGCGCATCGAGCACAGCTTCCATCTCGAGCAACCGCGCGCAGGCCTGGTCGAGATCGACGGCGCCGAAGCGGACGCGGTCGCCGGGCGCAGCCTGTGCGAGCCGCCAGACGTCCGCCGAAATGACTGTCGCAATCTTCGTGTAACCGCCGGTCGTGCCCCGATCCGCCATCAGGACAATCGGCATGCCGTCGCCGCTGACCTGCACGATGCCAAGCGTTGTGCCGTCGGACACGATGTCGGCGTTCGTGCGATGGGCGACGCGGGGGCCGTCGAACCGGCAGCCAATGCGGTCCGACTGCGGCGTCATCGTGTATTCGGCCGTGAGGAACGTCAACTGTCCCTCCTCGGAAAACGCCTCATCCTGCGGACCAAGGACGACACGCACGTGATGGCTGTGGCCGTAGGATGGAATGGCCGAAGTTCGCATCGCACGCCTGAGAGCGCCTTTCCCAGGCGGTTGCTCGCCAAGCGGCAGCGTGTCTCCCGCACGCAGCGGCCGCCCGTCGAATCCGCCGAGCCCGGTCCGGGTGGAGGTCGAGCGGCTGCCAAGCACGACTGGCACATCGATCCCGCCGTCCACGGCGAGGTAGGCCCGCATGCCGTCGCGCTGGCCAGAAAACGACAGCACCGATCCCGCGCGAACGGCAACCGTGCGCCACGTCTGAATCGGTCGTCCATCCACGCATGCGCCGAGATCAGCACCCGTCACCGCCACGCGGGCCGCTTGAGCAAACCGCACCTCTGGACCGAGCATCGTGACTTCAAGGCCGGCGGCGGTGTCGGCGTTCCCCACGAGCCGATTAGCCGCGCGAAGCGCGAAGCTGTCCATCGCGCCGGACACCGCCACGCCGAACCGCTGGTACTGGTCGCGCCCGAGATCCTGGACCGTCGTAAAGAAGCCCCCCTCGAGCACCTCAATCGTCCGCATACGCTCTTCACTCACGGTGTCGCACCGTTGGCGTCCATGTACCAGCCGCAATCTGCCGGGCGATGGCTTGCGTCTGCTCGCTTGTCGCCGGCACGAACCGAATGTAGTCTCCCGCCTCGAACAACACCGGCGGATCGTTGGCCGCGTCGAAAATGCGTACCGGGGTCCAGCCGATCAGCCGCCACCCGCCAGGTGTCTCGGTTGGATAGATGCCCGTCTGTTCCTGCGCAATCCCAACCGATCCGGTGGGCACTTTCGTACGCGGGCTCGGAAGCCGCGGCATCGCGATCCGTGGCGACAGGCCTCCCAGATACGGGAAGCCCGCCATGAACCCCATCATGTAGACCAGGTACTCCCGTCCGCAGTGCAGCGCGACGACCTCGTCGGCGGCAATTCCCGCCCAAGCGGCCACATCTTCGAGATCCGGGCCGTAGCGGCCGCCATAGACGGTGGGAATGTCGAACACACGAGACGGAGGCAGCGTGACGTCGGCCAGGTGCTGCTCCGCGTCGAGCACGATGGCGTCCACGTGGGCTCGTGGCAGCCGCAGCGGGTCGTAGTGCACCATCAGCGATCGATACGTGGACACGATCTCGATGATGCCCGACTCGTGGCGCAGCGAGAGGGCGGCGGCAAGCCGTCGGACGCGGAGACTGGTGGCTTCGTCGATGGAGTCGCCGTACTCGATGACCACGGCGCGATCGCCGGCGGTGAGGAACCTGGGGCCGTCGTACATGAGCTAAGCGGCGAGCAGACGGCCCAGGGGCAGGAGTTCCACCCCGGCGCGCTCGAACGCCTCTCTGAGCGCGGCGGCCAGGTGCACGGCCCCGGGGGTGTCGCCGTGCAGGCAGATCGTGTCGGCCTGCAGTTCGATGACTTCGCCGGTGATGGCGACCACCTTGCCTTCTGTCACCAGGCGCAGGCTGCGGTCGATCACTTCGTGGGCGTCGTGCAGGACCGAACCCGGCTTCGACCGCGGGACCAGCGTGCCATCGGCATTGAAGGCGCGATCAGCGAAGACCTCGCGGGCGGCTCGCAGCCCCAGGCGTTGGGCGAGCCCAATCCATCGCGATCCGGACAACACCACCAGAATCATGCGCGGATCGACTTCGACGACCGCCTGGCAGATCGCGGTCGCCAGCGCATCGTTCTCGACGGCCATGTTGTAGAGCGCGCCGTGCGGCTTGACGTGCTGCAGGCGCTTATCGCGCGTAAACGCGGTCAGCGCGCCAATCTGATAGACCAGGTCGTCGCGGACCTCACTCGGCGACGCGGCGAGGTTCCGCCGGCCAAACCCGCGCAGATCCGGAAAGCCGGGATGTGCGCCCACGCCGACACCATGCTGTTCGGCCACGTCGACCGTCCGCCGCATCCACGCCGGATCGCCGGCGTGGAACCCGCACGCGATGTTGGCCGAAGTGATCGACGCGATGATCTGGTCGTCGAGCCCGAGCGTGTAGGCGCCGAAGCTCTCGCCCATATCGCAGTTGAAATCGATGCGCGGACGGGTGGCTGCTGGTTCCATGGCGGTCCAAGGCTAGTGGTGCGTCTGCGGTCAAGTCAAGGCGACGATCGCGTGCGATCTCTACCTGGCGTCGGTCGGCGCGGCCTTTCTGGGGGCCCCCGCAACGGCAGGAGTCCGCCCAGGCATCACTGGCCTGACGCGCAGCACGGTCAGCGTCGAGCCATCGCGCTGCCCGGCCTCTTCGATGCGTTCGATCTTGTAGTGTCCGTCCTGCAGGTACGTCACGTGCGCCATCAGGAACGAGAAGCCGGCCTTGGTCACCAGGTTCAACCATGGGCCCTGGGCGGTTTCGTCCGGCGCTTCCGTCATCCCGCTGTTGAACGTGACCTGCGGGAACGAACCCATGGTTCCCCGGCGGCCTCCTCCCTGGGCGCTCTGACCAGCCTGGGGCGTGGCCGGCGCCCGGCGGCTTCCGCGCAACTCGCCCGATTCGGGATCGCTGAAGAAGATCGTCGTGTCCTTGTACACCTGAATGTTGTAGACGTGCGTGCCGAACCCGTTCGCCCAGCGCAGGTAGCGAGCCTGAGCGCGCAGATCCATGGCGCGCACGTCGGCATTGCCGCTCACATCCCGAACGACCGCTTCCCGCAGCGCGGCGGTCGCCTCCGGGATGTCGGGGTACCGCGGGTCGCGAAGGCCGCTGATCATCGTGTACCAGCCCCGCGACGTCCAGTACGCGCGGAACTGGGGCGACACGTAGCCGGAGAACTGCTGCACCCACTCGTGCGACGGGTATCCGTGGGGATTCAGGTAGATGTCGGGCAGCCACTCGCGCCAGATCTGGCCCTCCACCTCGGCTTCCGGCAGCAGGTTGTTCTGCCGCGACGTGACGTCCATGCCAAGCGCACTGTAGCGCCCGGCGTGCAACATGTGATTCGGAGTGAGCTTCTGCAGATCGAACGCGATTTGCGCGCCATCCGGATTCATCACCGGGTCCAGGATGACGTTCACCTTCTTGAGAATGTCCCGGTACTTGGGATCGGTCGCCAGCAGCTCAGCAAGCCGGAGGATGTGGCTCGTCGATGACACCTCGTTGGCATGCTGCCGCCCCATCATGAAGATCGTGGGCTTGTACGCCGTCAACTTCGTCACCGAGACCAGTTCGCTGGGCGTCGGCAGCGTGACTTCCATCACAGACATGTCGCGGCCCCGGTACGACTGGCCAACCCGATAGGCCTTCACTTCGGGGTAGGCCGAGAGCTTCTTGACGATGTCCTCGGCTTCGTCCGGACTGATGACATGGTCCCACGTGACCACGGGCAGCGCCGGCTTCTGCTGCGCCGTCCGGATGTTCGACGGCAGCGTCGATCCGGTGTTCTTGATGACGCGCCGAGTGCGGATCTCCTTGATTCCGATCGCTATCGCGACACCGTCCACGTGATCGAACGACAGCGCTTCGCGATACAAGCCAGCGGCGTGGAGACGCGCGAGACCGTCGAGCGCGTCAGCGGCGCGCGCCGCCTCCCGGTCGTTGCCGGCTTCGACCTGCAGCTCGATTTCGCTCACGCGATCGTTGCGGACGACGGCCCGTAGCGCCTGGGGCGCGGTCGTGTCGATCCGGCCGAGCGGGCGCGTCACCGACACCGGCTTCTCCCCGTCCTTCTCCTTATAGGTGACCTCGAGCCGCGGGGCGGTGGCCGCGTTGGCCGCGTAGAGAATTCGCGCCGAGCCGGGCTTGCCCGAACGGCTCGGATGGATGATGGGCAGGATCTTCCCCGGCGCCCCAATCCGCTGCCGCGTGATGGTCCGGCCCATGGCGCTGAAGAAGTCCAGCGTGACGAAGTAGAGATCCTCGTGGAGCGACTCGAGCGACGAAATCTGTTCTTCGTCGACACCAATCCGGAAGTCCGGCTCGCTCATCCACACTTCGATGTCGAGGTCGCGGAAGAAGGGTTGCTTGTCGGTGGTGGGCCGGCCGGCCGTCACCTTCATCACGTGGTCGTACACCTTCGGCAGAACCTTCGCCTGGTAGTAGTCCCACAACCGTTCGGGATCAGTCGCGATGCGCGCGTCGACGGCTGACTGGCCGTTCACCGTGGCCGAGATCCAGCCGGTGGTCACCTCGACGTTTGCCCAGCCCGGGAACTTGTCGAGGTACTCGCGTTCGACGAACTTCGGGTTGAACGTGCCGCGATACACGATCTTGCCGGCCCCATCTGCGACCTCGACCGCGTAGATATCCTTCTGGTCGTCGACCAGTTCCATCGTGAACGCGTCCTTCCGGATGCCGAGATCGCGTTCGAACACCTCGTCGACGGGAAACAGTTCCTGGAGCCAGCGGCTCGGCACCATGTAAAACTTGTACTTCTTGGTGAAGTCGGGCTTGTGGGTCAGCACCTTGATGTGAACCGAACGCCCGCCCTTGCCCTTCAGTTCGGGGATCACCTGTTCGGTCAGCCAGAGATAGCCCTGCTTGTAGGCCGAGAGCACCTTGACGCGAGGCTTGACCGCCCCAGCCTTGGTCAGCTCCGCTTGCGCCTGCTCCACGAGGGACTTGCGGATCTCGGGCGGCTCGCTGAGCCTGACCTCGAGGTCGACGGTCGAACCGGCCTTGACCTTGGGGAGCACGTCGGCCTTGAACTTCGCCCAGAACTCGTCGACCTCCCACGGAATCTCCGGCTTGTCCTCGAAGACCGGCACGGGATCGGTGACGCCCTGGCTGGTCACGTTCACCTTCGCTCCGGGGAGCGCCTGGGTCGCCTGGCCGGCCAGGTATTTCGCAAACGCGGCGTCGCCCTTCTCCAGGTACAGCTTGGCGTCCAGCGTTTCGACCTTCTTGCCCTTGAGACCGTCGAGAAGGGACCCGAGCTCCTGGACCGCCTGCGCAGCCTGCCCCGCGCCGCTCTTCCCGCCCAGAAAGCGAGTCGCTTCGGTGATCAGGTCATCGTAGGAAAACGCGCCGCGAGCGATGTCCCACAAGTACGGCGCCCGTCGCGCCAGATAGAGACTCGCGGCGTCGGTGCCGGCCTGATCGGCGCCGGCAACGACAGTCGCCGTTGCCACGCCGAAGGCGCGGGGCACGATCTGGATCGTGCCCTGGCCGGGCTGAAGGTCGTCGAGCCGCGCCCTGCCGATCTTCACGAGCTGCTGCACGTATGTGTTCGTGCGCCCGATCAGGATGGGACTCGGCTCGCGAGCGGGATCCCTGACCTTGTCGTCCGTCTTGGTGATTGGCAGACTGATGCCCGTTGATTCAAGGCCAAGGCGCGCCGCGATATGCGCCGCACCCAGTGAGTCCTGCGCGTTGCCGAGCACGAGCGTGGTTTCGGTCCGGTCGGGAATCAGATCGACGAACGCGTCTCCGAACCAGCCGTCATTCGAATACGTGTTTGACAGATCGAATAACTTGGCCGTCACCGGCACTGCCGCGACGCCACCGCCTGCCCCGCCGCCCTCTGGCGCGGCCGCCGCGCCGCTGGCAGCCCCGCTTCCCGATTGCGCGCTCGAGGTTCCAGTGGGCGCTGCGGCTCCGGCCGCTCCCGCGGCACCTCCACCTCCGGCTCCGCGCCCGCCGCCTGCGGAGGACGCGGCCGCGGGGTCAGGCATGAATTCCTCAGGATCGACCGGTGGGGTCAGCGTGCGGCCATTGAGGCCGGAGCGGCGCACGGAGGCCCGGCCCGCCGTCTTGCCATCGGCGACCACGGCGACAAGGGTGGTCGCCGCTTCGGCGAAGTTGAGCATGCCGGGCAGCTGCCCGCGCCGGTGCGCGAGATCGAGCGCCTCGAGCAGCTTGACCGCGCGCGCCGCGTCGGTCCCTTTGACGTGCAGGTTGACTGTGACCGAGGCGATGCCGCGCCGGTCGCTGTCAACCACCATCGCGACGACGGCCGCACGCGAGACGGCGAGGCCGCTGGCCTTCATGTACTGCGCCGCCTGCTGTTCAATGCCCGTCAGTGTCACCCCTGACATGGTCCACAGCCGAGGCAGCCGCGCCGCCAGTTCCACGGCAGCCGCCAGCGTTCCGGCGCCGTCGCCACCGACGATGATGATGCCGTCGTGGCCGCCGCCTGGGGACTGGACCACGCTGACCAGGCCCTGTCCGGGCTTGAGCGCCTTGAGGTCGATGGCGCCCGCCTCGGCCAGTTTCTTCACGAACGCGTTGTCGCGCCCGACGAAGATTGGAAGATCAATCGCGCTGGCGTCGGCGACTTGATCGTCCCGCACGACGAGCGGCAGCGTCATCGCCGTCGTCTCGAAACCAAGACGCCCCGCGATGTTGGTGGCGGCCTCGATATCCTCAATCGCGGGTGTTGCGGGCACGATCACCCGGGCCACGACGCTGTCGGCGAGGCCGTCTGCGTTCGTGTCGCGCACTGCCCCCCGCGCCAGGTCAAACAACGACCCCAGCCGTTCCAGTTCCGGGGCCCGCGCCCCCACGGCGGTCCTGCCGCGGACCTGGACGGCACCTGTGATGACGAGGGCGAGAACGCAACCAGCCGCCGCAATTCGCTTGAGCACCTTCGATCCTCCAGTGTCAGTCACACCTCTGCCAACCCGCGGGGCAGATCTCCACAACGGGAACGTTACTCCCGGAGTGAATTTCCGCACCGCGACTCTGGAGGACCATCACTCCGGGAGTGATCGTCCTCCAGAGTCTCTCTTACTCAGAACTGGTACCGCAACGCCAACTCCACCTGGCGTGACGGGGCATTGATATTCCCGGCCATCCCCGTGGGCTGGCCGAACAGCGCGGATGTGATGCTGCCGGTCGCCGTCCCGAAGTTCGCGCGGTTGAGGACGTTGAACAGCTGGGCGATCACCTCGACGCGGTGTGACGCACCGAACGTGAAGAACTTCGAGAGCCGAAGGTCGACGTTGGCGTATTGCGCGCACGAGATCGTGTCGGCCGACACGGCCGCAAGGCCCTTGGTCGCTCTGAACGCATTGATCGCGTCCAGGTTCAGCGAGCGACATCCGCTGCCCGGCAACACCCCCGCCGGCAGATCGCTGCTGTAGCCATCCCCGTTCAAGTCGTACGAGCTGCTTGGGCTGAACGGGAGGCTGCTGCGGAAATCACCAATGGCCGAGAGCTGCACGTCCAACGGTAGTTGAACGACGCCGCTGACCACCAGACGATGGCGGCGATCCGCCGAACCGGCTCGCGCCAGCTTCACGTAGCCGTAGCGATCAGCCAACGAGGACGTGCTGTTGATGTCCTCAGCCTTGCTGAGCGTATAGGACACCATGTACTGATAGCGGTGGTTCATCCGCTTGTCGACCTTGAGCAGGAACGCCTTGTACGTATTGTCCGCGGTCGGCACGCGATAATTGACGCGGTTGTACTGCGGGTACGGCTTGCTGGTCGTGACAAACGGCGTGGCGGGCAAGTTGGCGTCGATCGTCTCCTGATCCGAGTACCGGTAGACCATCAGCAGGTCGGCCGTAACGCCGATATCCCGGCCGAGCATCCGGGTAAAGCCCACGTCGAACTGATGGGCAAACGGGTTCGGCGTCTTGTTGTCGTAGACCGTGATGGTCGCAGGGGCGGTCGAGAGGAATGCGTCACGCGATTTGCCCTGGAAGGGGTCCGGGAATGACGGCTTCTGAATGTTGATCGTCTTGCCCTGCGGCCACGTCAACTCGCCGAAGTTGTTGAGCGTCCGCATGTTGTCATAGAACATGCCATACCCGGCATGGACGTTGGTCTCGCCGTTGCCCGTCGGGTCCCACGCGACTCCGACGCGGGGTCCGAAGTTGTTGAAGTCGCCGCGCTTCTGCCAGCCGTCCTGCCACGGGCTGATGGGAACGGTGTAGCCGAATCCCGGGCCGAGCTTGTCTGCGATCTTCCCCAGCAGGCCGGGCAGGTCTTCGTTGAACGACCCGATCTGCCTGTCGTAGCGGAGCCCGAGGTTGAAGGTCAAACCGTTCCTCGCGCTCCAATCGTCCTGCACATAGACGGAGATGTGCTTGGTGAGGATGTTGGCGTAGGTCGGCAGCGTGTTGGTATAGCTGGAAGGCCAGGTGGTCGAATCGTTCGGGTCGTAGACCTTGTCCTTCGGGAACGTCCAGCTGCCGTACGGCGATCCCATGTTGTCGGCTTCGAACGGGATCCAGCTGGCGTCGAAGCCGGCCTTCAACTGGTGCCGGCCACCCCCGCTGGCCAGCAGGTACGAAAAGTCGTCCTTGATCTCCCAGCGGGTCTCCGGTCCCATCTGCGCGTTGCCGCAGCCGCCGAACGTGATCGAGGGGTAGCTGTAAACGGGCGTGCAAAGCGGCAGGCGCGCGGTGAAGTCGGCCGGCGCCCAGCTGCCATGGCTGTAGGGCGGCGCCACCTCATACTTCGAAAACGCGTACTGGAAGCGGAAGTCGTTGAGCGCCCTCGCGCCCATGACCCAGGTGTGCCCGAGGACCGCCGAATCACGCGGTACTGCGAAGTCGTAAGCCGCGCTCGGCGTGGTCCGGCCGCCTGCCGTGATGATCGGCCGGTACTCGTTCTCCTGGGCCACCCGGAGGAACAGGCTCTGGGTCGAGCTGAGCTGGTGATCGATCTTGGCGGTGTAGGTCCAGCGGGTCTGCTTGCTCAGGTAGGAGCGATCCTCGCCGGGCCAGATCCCTCCCGTGTAGACCGTCATGTACTGCTTTTCCTGCGTGCCCTCGTACGCCACGAAGAAGTGGGTCTTGTTCTTGATGATCGGACCGCCGAACGTGCCGCCGTACTGGAACCGGCGAAAATCCGGCTTGCCGTTGGTGGACGTCACTTTCGGCCCGTTGGATCCGTCCTGCAGTTGCTCGAAGTAGGCAGTCGATGTGAGCGACTTGTCGCGAAAGAACACCAGGCCAGAGCCGTGCAGCTGATTGGTTCCCGACTTGGACACGACGGTGACCATGCCGCCGGTCGCGAGGCCGTACTCCGCCTTGTAGTTCGACGTGGATACCTTGAACTCGCGAATCGAGTCCATCGCGAAGTTCTGGCGCGGCTCGCCCATCTCGGCCCAGGTGTTGTTGACGCCGTCGACCACGAAGCCGTTTGAGTACTCGCGGGTCCCGGCTCCCACGTTGACGTTGCCCCGATAGAAGGTGCCGCGGATATTGTCCTGCGAGGTGCCGGGCGTCAGCATGGCCAGATCGATCCATCGGCGGGACGCAACCGGAAGAGACTGGATTTGCGCGTTTGACACGCTGGTCGACACGGTCGAAACGGTGGTGTCGACAATCGGTGACTCGGTGGTGACCGTCACAGACTCGGCAATCGAGGCGGGTTTGAGGGTGAAATCGATCGAGGCCGTCTGGTCGATCACCAGAAGGATGCCAGGCCGCGTTTCAGGATTGAACCCCTGCAGCTCGATTGCGACGGTGTACGTTCCCGGCGGGAGCGCCGGCAGCCGGTACTTGCCGGTCGCGTCCGAGGTCGCTGTCCGGACGAGACCCGTTTCCGTGTTCTTGGCCGTCACCGTGGCCCCGGGCACCACGCCGCCGCTCTGGTCCTTGGCCGAGCCGGTCACCTGAGCGTTCTGCGCCATCGCGTATTGAGGCCCGATTAGCAGGAATGCCGCGACCACGACGAGTACCCACGCCGACCTTCGCATACCATCCTCCTTCGTCCACGACCTTCGTGGACACGTCCCCCAAAGTTACCGTCTCGCGCAGCTGGCGGCCTCGACAGGCGAGCGTCATTCGACCGACCGCCGTAGATGTCACGCACGAGCCGGGCAGAGGCTGCCTCCGCAGTGCTCCGCCCGAATGACGAGACTGTTTGCTGTCCCTTGCCGGTGGTATTGCCGACGCCAAGATTAAGTCTTGCGTAGCAATTGTCAACAGTTATGTTTGGGGAATGCCTGATTCGTTGAACGGCCGGGCCGGCGCGCGACTACCTGATGAGCAGGATCGATCCAAGCGCGGCCAGCGCCATGGCGCCGAGTCCGATGCCCACCACGCGGCGGAACGGCGGACGGGAGATCACCAGCGCGAAGCCCAGGCCATCCCCACGCGCGTGGGGAAAACCCGGTCAAGGGCATCTCCTGCAATCTGCCGTGCGGACCATCCCCACGCGCGTGGGGAAAACGACCATGGACGTGATCTCCCTCGCCGCCGCCTCGGACCATCCCCA